>CAZFGB010000025.1:0-48132 GCA_964518405.1 uncultured Pseudomonadales bacterium
TTTCAACCCCGCCCAAGCCCGGTCGTTTCGCCCCGCCCACCCTGCGACTTGATCGGCGCTACGTGCCGTTCTACGGAGCAGGCTGTTCGCGCCGACAGATCACGTCGTGTCCGCGATGGACCAGGCGATAAGCACCAGCAGAACCGCGAAAAAGCCGGAAAGATATTGCCCGCTGTGTCCGAGTCGGCGGATGTCGAAGCCCGCCGCCAGATATCCCAGACACGCGCCGCAGGCAAATCCGGCCACATGGGCGAAGATGTCGGTACTGGCGCCTCCCATGCCGGTGAAGACCAGCAGGGCAATGCCGGCGAAGATCGGAGCGAGTCCCCGGCGCAGGCCGCGGCCGCGGAAGTAGCCGCGTCGCCAGACGAACGCGGCGACAAGCCCCACCGCGGCGAAAGTTGCGGTGGAAGCCCCCAGGGAGCGGAACTCATCGGGTCGAGCCCAGGCGTTCAGAAGGTTGCCGAGGACTCCACCCAGAAGTATCAGGAACCAGGCGAAACCCGAACCGAGGTAGCGGCCGGCCATCAACCCGAAGACCACGCCGAACAGCGAGTTCGCGACCAGGTGGGCGAAACTGGCATGGATGGTGAGCGCGGTGACGGCGCGCCACCATTCGCCTTGCGCAACCAGGCCCGCCTGCATGAGCCCCGCGTTCTGCCAGTCCGCCCCGAACATTCCCCAGGAAGCCAACGCGGGCACGGACCAGATCACCATCAGGTAGCTGATGATCCCGGCCCACCCGCTGTCGAACGTGATGATCCGCGGAACCCGCACCCTCGGCGGAATGTTCTCCGCTCGGTAGCGCTCGAGTTGGTCCACGGCCGCGGGTCGATGTCCCCGGCGAATGAACAGGCACCATTCGCCGGCCTCGAACTCGACGTAGTTGTCGATACCCATCGCCGTCAACACCAGCGCCGCCTCGTTGATCGGGTCGCGGGATGCGTTCGAACGCAAGCAGATCCAGCGGAAAGGATCGTCGTCGTTCATGACCAACAGCGTCGTATCACGACATTACGTCATCCCGCCAGCAGTTCGAGGGTCTGGGCATGCACCCTGGGGTCGCCCGCGGCAACGATGCGGCCCCCCTCCTCCGGCGAACCGCCATCCCAGGTCGTGATGACGCCGCCGGCGCCTCGAACCACGGGGATCACGCCCTGAATGTCGTACGGCTTCAGCGACGCTTCCACGCACAGATCGATACATCCCATCGCGAGCAGACAGTACAGATAGCAGTCGCCGCCATACCTGGACATCCGCGCGCGTTCCTCCACCCCATGGAACGCTCCCAACTCCGCCGGGGACTCGAATATCGCGGGATGCGTGCAGCACACGACGGCATCCTCGAGCTTCTCGCAGGCCCGAACCGATATGGCGCGCTCGCGACCTTGGCTCGCACGCCATGCCCCGCGTCCGTCACCGGTGAAGAGCTCATCGGTAACCGGCTGGCATACGCCGCCGAGCACCGTTTTCTCGCCATCGTACAGCCCCGCGACGACGCCCCAGTGCAGCATGCCCGCAACGAAGCTCCGGGTGCCGTCGATCGGATCGAGCACCCAGGTCAAGCCGCTGCTCCCCGGTTCGAAACCGTATTCTTCGCCAAGGACCCCATGCCCGGGATACCGCTGGCGGATAGCGGCCCGCATGGCCTGTTCCGACTCGCGGTCAGCGACCGTGACCGGGTCGTAGCCGGATTGCCCATCCCGCTTGTCGTCGACGGATATGGGCCGCCGGAAGTGCGGCAAGACCGCCGCGCCACCTCGCCGCAGCATCGTCCCGAGGAACGCCGTCATTTCCTCGAGGCGTTGATCGTCGAGGGATGCGGCGGGCGCTTTCGGCAATGGGTCCAAGTCAGTCCGCCCGGCAAACCGCCGCCCGGTTCGAGATGGCCACGCCCCGACGCCCCAGCCGCAACGGATTGCGGTCGTGGCCGTTTGTGCAATAGCCGATGGAGATGCCGGTCGCCGGGTCCGCCCAGGCGATCTGGCCTCCCGCGCCGCCGTGACCGAAGGCGAGCGGCGAGTTCATGCGCCCGAAGCCGCGGAAGTTGCGGTCCGCGTCTCCCGACACCACTACGCCAAGCGCACGATTGACGCGCTTGCCGTAAAGCGGGTCCACGAGATCGCCGCTTCGCACTTCAAGACCCATGGCGAGGGTATCGGCGGTCCATATCTCGGGTCCGCCGATCGCACCGCCGTGCAGCAATCCCTGGTAGAACAGCGCAAGGTCCGCGGCCGTCGCGAAACCGCCGCCGCCCGGGACTCCGACAGCGCGAAACTCCGGTCGATTGAAGGTCAGGATCGCCGCTTCGGTCACTTCCGTGACGGGCGGCTCCGGCACGCCCAGTCGGATATAGTCTTCGCTGGTCAACCCATCGCCCACGTGGACCAGTTCGGACACGCGATGGTTCTCCTCGGCAGGCAGACCGACATAGAGGCCCGTCAAACTCAAGGGTTCGATCACCCGCTCGCGAATGAAGGCACGAAAGTCCTTGCCGCCGCGGCGCTCCACGATCTCGGCAATCACCCACATGCTCGAGGTGGGGTGATATTCGAACCGCGAACCCGGCGTCCAGTTGAGCCGCCAACGGGAGAACCGCGAGAATCGGGCGTCTCGATCATCCCACTCCAGGGGACGGAACGGCGCGCTGGGAAACCCGGCGCTGTGCAGGAACAACTGCTCCACCGTCACGACCTCCTTGCCGTTGGTGCCGAACTCGGGGACGATCTCCGCAACGCGTTCCTTCACGTCGAGCTTGCCCTCTGCGATCAGGAGCCAGGCCGCCGCCGATGTCACCGCCTTCGTAGAAGAAAAGACGCAGTACAGCGTGTCGTTGTCGGCCTCCCCGAATGTCTCGAACAGGCCGACGCGCCCTTCCCTGGCGACCGCGACCTGCGCCGACGGCAACAATCCGTCGTCGACCTCCCGACGCGCGCGCTGCGCAAGATCACTGAGCTTGTCCGGGTCGAGGCCGATGCTTTGCGGCTCCGCCGCGAAATCTGAATCCACGTTCGCCCTCCGAGGCGCCATTCAAGGGGATTTGCCTAAGGTTTACGCGGAAGTCGGCGATATGCAAACCCAAACCTGCGACCGTCTCTCCTGTCGCTGCAAATGGTGCCAACGAGCGCCTCATGGATCGAGGGGATTCCGGGTTAAGATTCGCGTTTTCCCGCGTCCGGAAGCGCATGGACACCCGCAACGGCTTTATCGAAGCGATAGGCAACACTCCGCTCATCCGCTTGGCGGACCTGTCGGAAGCGACGGGATGCGAGATACTGGGCAAGGCGGAATTCATGAGTCCCGGCGGGTCCGTCAAGGATCGCGCCGCCTGGTGGATCATTCGAGAGCACGAGAAGAGCGGCGCGCTCCGCCCCGGCGGCACGGTGGTCGAAGGTACCGCGGGAAACACCGGCATCGGCATCGCGCACATCTGCAACGCGCGCGGCTACAAGTGCGTGATCTACATGCCGGACAACCAGTCCCCCGAAAAGGTCGACATCCTGCGCACCCTCGGCGCCGAGGTCCGGGTCGTCAAGACCGTGCCGTACGCCGATGACGCGAACTACCAGAAGCAGGCCGGACGCTTTGCCGCGACGCTGGACAACGCCGTCTGGGCCAACCAGTTCGACAATACGGCGAACACCCTGGCCCATTACGAGTCGACCGGGCCCGAGATCTGGCGCCAGACCGATGGCGAGGTGAACGCCTTCGTCTGCTCCGTGGGGACCGGCGGCACGTTGGCCGGCGTCTCGCAATTCATGAAGGAGCGCGGCGCCGATGTGCAACTCGTGCTCTCCGACTGCATGGGAAGCGCCCTGTACAACTATGTCACGTCGGGCGAAGCGGTCATGAGCCCGGGTCCTTCGATCACGGAGGGTATCGGCAATTCCCGGGTAACCGACAATTTTGCCTGCGCCGAGGTCGATTGGGCGGTACAGGTGTCGGACCAGGAAATGGTCGACATGGTCTATTCCCAATTGAAGCGCAGCGGGTGGTTTCTCGGCTCCAGCACCGGCATCAATCTTTGCGGCGCGGTGAAGGTGGCGGCGGAACTCGGGCCCGGGTACGTGATCGTGACGATGCTCTGTGACGACGGCAGCAAGTACCAATCGAGACTCTTCAACGCCGAATGGCTGGCGGAACGCGACCTGGCCGTACCCGCAAGCGGGGATTGAGTCATGTAATCCTGATGGTGTGGTGGAAGAGTTCGCGTACGAAAGCGTCCCATTTCGGTCCTTCCGACGCAAGATCGTCAAGCGCGAACACCATGGTGATGCCCATCTGCTTCAACCGGGTTTGCATCTCGTCGGTAACGACGCCGGCGATCAGCATATTCGTGCAGCCAGGCGGCGTCTCGGCGAAGCTCTTCTGGACTGCCCCCAGCCGCTCCAAGGCCCCGGCGGGATCCTTGCCACCCTTGATCTCGATCGTGGCCAGAGTCTGCCCGTCTTTGACGAAAGAAATATCTGGCTCGGACCGGTAGCGCATGCTGTAGCCGGCTACCAATTCGTATGACCCCTCACCGGAGTTCTCTATCAGGTTATTGTCATCGAGCCACCGAGCGATCCTGTCCTTCACCAGTTCCTCGGCTATCTGCCCGATCTTGTTGCGGAACATTCCATCAAGGCGGACCCCCATCATGGCGATGATGTTCCGGTAGCCATTCTCGATTGTCCAATCAGTCGATCCTTCGATGATCGAACTAATAACCGCGTTATAAAGGCGCGCAACCTTCACGCAACTCGCGTACGGAACAGTTCGCTTTCGTGAGCCATCCTCCCACGAAGAAACACTCGCGGATAGCTGACTCACCTGCTTCTGCGAGAGAAGCGCCATTCCACGGTAGTACTGCGAAGTTTGAGGGTGCTGCTCCAGCAGGCACGGGTGAGCAAACACCAACTCTGGCGCTATCCCTTCCGCCTTCAGATGCGACCACGCCGCTTCGCTGATCATGAGTTCATCGAGGCGCTCGAAGCGAAGTTCTCCGTCGTAGTCCTCGATTACCCCCCGGAGGACTTTATCTTCCCGTTGGCGCAGCATTTGCGAGAACAGTCCTGACTTGTATTGGGCGTCGTGCCGATCAACCATCTCGGACCCACCGGTATACGCATTTCCTGATCTCCCGACGGCCGAATTTAGCCATTTGCTGGCTGGAGTTGCCCTTGCCGCGCGGCAGCATCCAGATGTTGGCGCACGTAAAACCAGACCGCTCGGCATAGTCCGCCAATAGGAAATCCACGGGCACTTCTTCTCCGTGGTATTGCACATTGTCGTTGACCATGAACACTACGCCCCCAGGACGCACTACTCGACCAAGTTCCGCTACGATCACAGCCATCTCGAAAAAGTACCCCTCGATCAAGCGGATGACGTTCCGATTGCTCAATTCGGAGCTATGTTCCCTCAGTATCGAAAGCACCTCGTGAACGGCGGACTCTCGATACATGCGCGTTGCGCGCGACAACTCGCGGCAGTCATCGGAATAGACGGAGCGCAGCCACGCTCGCTTCTCTTTGTTCTCGACCGTTGCCGTCAGCAGTTGCTGACGTAGATCAATGAAGTCCTGTTGTCCGTAGCCAAGCCACGCAAGCTCCAAGGCGTAAGTCCGAGTGTAGTCGTAACGGTTGGCATACGGTGGAGACGTGACCACCATGTCGAAAGATTGGTCCGGCAACGTGCGCAGCACCTCGAGGCTGCTGCCGGTGATCAGTTCGGGACGATTCCCCCTTCCGTACAGCGACCTGAGCTCGTCGAAGTCCGCAAGCATCTCGTACAGTCTAGCCTCGATCGCCTCGTCGAACGTTGCCACTGGGCCTTTGTCCATACGTGTGCGGGAACGACCGGATCGATAGTCCCACCGAAGATATTGGCCGTCCTTACGCGTATAACTGCAATCCTCCAGCACCGACATGCAGGCCAGGTTCAGCAGGGCTCCGAGAGCTGGGTCATCAATTCCAGCGGTGAACTCCCGTGCTCTGGCAATTCCCGCCTCAGAGCCTGGCGGGAACGCCCCTTGCGTAATGCGAACGTGCGGGAACATGTACGTCGACCGGGCGGGGCGCGGTCGCCGCACATGGGCCAGCAGTCCGTTGCCCACGTCCCGAAACGCTGAGCGAGAGACGTCCCTGGCCGCCGCGATTATCGCCTTCCCAACTGTCACCCCTACAGGCATGATCTCTACGCCCGTGGCCCGAACACCGCAACCCGCAGCCACCAGCGGCGTGGTACCGATGCCAGCGAAGGGGTCCAAAACCGTCTCCGGCTTGTGTGACTGGACCAATTCCAGGACCAACTCCCGGGAAAACCCCTCCTTGTATTTCAGCCACCGGAATCCGGCAACGGCTTTGTTTCCCTGATACGAGACCGTTCGCCGATCAAGTCGCGGGTTGACGGAAACTCGGGCAGCGAAGCGCTCGCAAAGACGCCGACGATCCACGATGCTGCCACCGTTCGGTGACACCGTGGCCTCGTCAAGAAACGGTCCGAATCCGAGCAGGTCCGCGGTGTCGATCTCGACCGCACTGGTCAATGGAATCTCCTCTCTTGGGTTTCAGTGAGCTTATCCCAGCCCACCGCATTCTTACGGCGCAAGCCTCTCTACCAGCAAACGCTGGCATCCTGTACCCGGTCTTTGTATAAGGATTCCCCCGCAATTCGAGGTGCCACATGGTCGTTCGCCTGGCCGCCGCGTTGCTGACCGTCTGCCTCGCGCACCAGGCGGAGGCGGCCAAGGTCTGGCTGCTGGAAATCGAAGGCGCGATCGGGCCGGCTTCGGCAGACTATTTCATACGCGCCCTGGACGACGCCGAAGAGGCGCAGGTCGATCTGCTCGTCGTGCGTCTGGATACGCCCGGAGGTCTCGACAAGTCGATGCGGGACATGATCAAGGCCCTCCTGGCTTCGGATACCCCGGTCGCCACTTACGTCGCGCCCAACGGCGCAAGGGCCGCCAGCGCCGGAACCTACATCATGTACGCGAGCCACATCGCGGCGATGGCGCCGGCCACGAACATCGGCTCATCCACGCCCGTCAGCATCGGCGGCGGCAGCCCGCTGCCTCTTCCGGGGCGGCCCGAACCCAAGGACCAGGCGCCCGAAACGGAACCTGCGGAAGACGATGGCGAGGCCGCCCCGCCCGGAACGGCGATGGAGCGCAAGGTCGTCAACGACGCGGTCGCATACATTCGAAGCATCGCCGAGTTGCGCGGACGCAATGTCGAGTGGGCCGAGAAAACGGTCCGCGAGGCATCCAATCTTCCCGCCAGGGAAGCGCTGGAACTCGAGGTGATCGACCTTGTGGCGGAAGATGTCGACGACCTGCTGGCGCAGGTCGATGGACTGACGATAGATGTCAACGGCCGAGAGGTGACTTTCGAGACGTCCGCCAGCGAAGTCCATCGGATCGAGACGGACTGGCGCTACGAGCTTCTCAGCGCCATCACCGATCCGAACGTGGCGTATATCCTGCTCATGATCGGCCTCTACGGGCTCATCTTCGAGTTCTACAACCCGGGCACGGGAGTCGGCGGCATCGTCGGCATCATCTGCCTGCTCGTCGGCGCGTACGCGCTGCAGATGTTGCCCATCAACTATGCGGGTCTGGCGTTGATCATCGTAGGCGTCGGGCTCATGGTCGCGGAGGCGTTCACACCGAGCTTCGGCGTGCTCGGGCTGGGCGGCGTCGCCGCATTCGTGATCGGCTCCATTATCCTGATGGACACGGACCTCCCCGGCTACCAGGTCTCCGTACCGATCATCGCGGCTGTCGCCGCGGCAAGCGGAGCACTGGTATTTTTCACCATCGGCGCCGCCGTGCGCGCGAGGCGGGCTTCCGTCGTAGCGGGCGCGGAGGCCCTAATCGGCGCGGAAGGCGAAGTACTCGACGACTTCGAGCGCGACGGCCGTATTCGCGCCGCGGGGGAAATCTGGCGGGCACGAAGCCATGAGCCCCTCGGGAAGGGCACGCGCATCAAGGTGGCCGCGGTGGACGGCCTGAGACTGGAAGTCGTCCGGACCGACAAAGACACGGATTAGCCACGCAAGGAGCAAGGCATGACGCAGATATTCATATTGGTCATCATCGGTATCCTGGTCGCGCTCCTGGCGAGCGCGTTTCGCGTACTGCGCGAGTACGAGCGCGGCGTCGTCTTCATGCTCGGGCGGTTCTACCGCGTGAAGGGCCCCGGCCTGATCATCATCATTCCCGTGTTGCAGCAGATGGTTCGGGTCGATCTGCGCACCATCGTCATGGACATACCGAGCCAGGACCTCATCACGCGCGACAACGTGTCGGTGAAAGTCAACGCGGTGCTGTACTTCCGCGTCATCGACTCCCAGAACGCCATCATCAACGTCGAAGACTACATGGAGGCGACCGGGCAACTCGCCCAGACCACCCTGCGCTCCGTACTCGGGCAACATGAACTCGACGAACTCCTGGCGGAGCGGGAGCGGCTCAATTCGGATGTCCAGGACATCCTCGATCAACAGACGGACCAGTGGGGCATCAAGGTCGCGAACGTGGAGATCAAGCACGTCGACATCGACGAGAGCATGATTCGGGCGATCGCGAAGCAGGCCGAAGCGGAACGCGAACGGCGCGCCAAGATCATCCATGCGAACGGCGAGTTCGAAGCCGCCGAGAGGCTTGTGGCCGCCGCGCAGCGCCTCGCCAGCCAGTCGAACTCCATGCAACTGCGGTACCTGCAAACATTGACGGAGATCGCCGGCGAAAAGTCGTCCACCATCGTCTTTCCGCTGCCCATGAACATCATGGAGTCGATAAGGAACCTCCTCACGGACGATACCGAACCGGAACCGTCCTCCACCTGATCGTTTCCTCCCGAGCAAGACCGCCCATGCAGTGCCCCAACTGCGGCAAAGAACGCGGCTTGAGTTTCTGCGCCCACTGCGGGCAAAACGATCGGGACTACCTCCGTTCGTTGCCGGCGCTGGTCTCCGAAATCGCGCGCGAAACCTTCGAACTGGATTCCCGGATGTTCCGCACGCTCAAACTGCTCGTACTCCGGCCAGGCGAGTTGTCCGCCGAGTTTTCGCGCAATCGCCGGGCGAGCTATTCCTCCCCCGTGCGGCTCTATCTGTTCTTCAGCCTGCTGTTTTTCTTCGTCCTGTCGGCCACGCCGACGGTGAAGAACGCAGAGGAGGACCCTGTCGTAGGTGTCCGCACCGACAAGGCAATGTCGGTTGACTTCACGGCGCTGAACGCAGCGCTTTCGCCGCAACGGCGCGAAAAGGTGGACCAAATCCTCTCCCGCGACATCCGGCCGGGATCCGCGCCAATCGCCCACCTGCTGGCGCGTTGGGCAGACCATCGCCGGGAGGCGCTTACCGACGTGGAGGCGTTCTACCTCTCCCAGGGAGTGGACTGGCTGCACAACCCGTGGCTCGCCGGGGAACGGCTGGAGAACAACCTGCCGATCGCCATGTTCTTCATGCTGCCGGCGTTTGCGCTGCTGCTCGCGTTGTTCTACCGGAAAAAACGGCGCTTCTACGTCGAACACTTCGTCTTCAGCATCCATGTGCACGTGGCTGCGTTCGCCGTGTTCACGGTGATGGCCTTCGTGCCCGATGCGATGATCGGCGGCATCCCGGACCAGGTCCTCCTCCTCGCACTCGCGGTGTACAACATCCTTGCGTTGCACCGCTACTACGGCGACGGCCCCTTCCTGACTTTCGTGAAATGGGGATTTCTGACAACGACTTACGCCATCATGCTGATACCCGGCTTCCTGCTTACGGTGTTCGTGACCCTGTCAGGTCTATGAAAACCGACAACCGTACGGCTACTCGTGCATCAGGCGCCGGACAAGCGGGGTCGCCAGCATGACCGCGGCCCCGATGGCGACCCCCGCGTAGCCGATGGGTTCGAACACCGAAACATAGGTAGGCAGCGACGCCAGCGCATCCACCTCGGCGCCGGGCGCCCGTTCCACCGCCGCCCAACCCGCGATCTCGCCAGCGAGGTAAGTCGCGGCCGCGCTCGACAGGAACCACACGCCCATCATCAGCCCGAGCATCTTCGCCACCGACAGCCGCGTCACCATGGACAGTCCCACCGGGGAGAGGCAGAGTTCTCCGGTCGTGTGGAGCAGGTATGCCAGCACCAGCCAGACCACGGCCACCTGTCCCGCCGAGTCGGCGTATCCCGCGCCGTAAACGAGCACGAGGAAACCCAATCCCGCCTGCACCACACCCAAGCCGAACTTCATCGGTGTCGACGGCTCCCAGCCGCGGCGCGCCAGTTCCCGCCAGGCAATCGAAAAGAGCGGGGCTAGAAGAATGATGAATGCGGGGTTCAGGAAACCCATCTGCGCGGCCTGCATTTCGACGCCCAACAGTTCCTTGTGGACATTGCGCTCGGTGAAGAAGGTCATGCTGGTGCCCGCCTGCTCGAACAGCGTCCAGAAGACCACCGAGACCATGGTCAGTAACAGCACGGCGAACATCCGGTCCCGCTCCACCGGGCCGCACCGCAGCACCGAGTAAAGCACGACGCCGACGACCGCCGCCGCCGCAACGATTCCGAGCAGGCTGCCGACGATTTCGCGGTGCTGAAGGAGCCACCACGTCGCCGCGATCGCGACGACGGCGCCGAGGTAGATCATGTTTTCGCGCGTGACGCCGGCGAGGCGTTCCCGCAGGAGGGATGGCGCGGGCGGTTCTCCCGCCCCCTGGAACCAGCGTTGGCCGCCGATGAACATCGCCAGTCCCGCCAGCATGCCGACGCCGGCGAGACCGAAGCCATAGCCCCACCCGTAGCTCTGCCCAAGCCATCCGCACAGCAGCATCGCGGACAGGGCGCCGAGATTGATCCCCATGTAAAAGATGGTGAATCCCTGGTCGCGCCGGACGTCCTCGACCGCATACAGTTGGCCGACGATGTTCGATATGGCCGGCTTCAGGAAGCCCACGCCCACGATGATGAAGGCCAGCGCGAGATACAGCACCCGGACCGCGATGCCGTCCCTGACCACTTCGCCGTCGACCAGGGTTGCCGGGGCGCCTTCGAACGCCATCAGGCCGTGCCCGCAGCAGAGCAGGATCGCTCCCGCCACCACCGCCTTGCGGAATCCGAGGTACCGGTCGGCGATGAACCCGCCGATGATGGGCATGAGGTACACCATCGAACCGTAGGTGGCGACGAGGCCCGCCGCGAAGCGGTCGTCGAACAGGAAGTGCTGCGCCAGGTAGAGCACCAGCAGGGCGCGCATGCCGTAGTAGCTGAAGCGCTCCCACATTTCCGCGAAGAACAGCACGAAGAGCCCGCGCGGGTGGCCGAGGAGCGTGACTTCCTCCCCTGGGAGATGTATCGCTGCGGTGGGTTGGACGGCGGGGTGCTCGCGGGCGCCTTCGTCCGTCACTGCGCCAGGGTTTCCTCGTCGGTGGCCATGTCGAGCGCAGCCGCGAACAGCGCGCGCGAGTACGGATCTCTCGGCCGATCGAAGACCTCGTCCGCCGGCCCCTGCTCCACGATCTCGCCGTCGCGCATCACGATGAGCCAGTTGGCGAGCGCGCGCACGACCTTGAGGTCATGGCTCACGAACAGGTAGCCGAGGTTGTGCGCCGTCTGCAGGTCCCGCAGCAGGTCCACTATCTGCGCCTGAACCGACATGTCGAGCGCCGACGTGGGCTCGTCGAGCACCACGAACCGCGGCTTCAGCACCATCGCGCGGGCTATGGAGATGCGTTGCCGCTGCCCGCCCGAAAACTCGTGCGGATACCGCTCCAGGTGGTCGGGGTCCAGGCCGACTTCCGCCATGACATCCCGGACCTGCGCGCGGCGCTCCTCTTTCGTCACCTCCGGATGGTGAACGCGCAGGCCCTCCTCGATGATCTGTTGCGCGGTCATGCGCGGAGACAGCGAGCCGTAGGGATCCTGAAACACGATCTGCATGTTCTTGCGAAGCCCCACCAGTTCGCGTTTCTTCGTCGCACCGATGTCCTGGCCGTCGAACCGCAGATCTCCCTCTGCCGAAAGGAGGCGAAGCATGGCGAGTCCCAGGGTGGTCTTGCCCGAACCGGATTCGCCGACGACGCCCACGGTCTGCCCCGCGCGAACAGTGACGGCCACATTCTTGACCGCAGTGAAGTAACGGCCGCCGCCGAGCCAGCTCTTGCCCAGCGCGTACTTGACGGTCAGGTTATCCGCCGAGGCCACCACCGCCGCCGCCGCGTTGTCCCGCGCCGGCTCGCCCTTGGGCTCCGCGGCCAGCAGGTGTTGCGTGTAGCGATGCGTCGGCGCGGTGAATACGCGTTCGGCGGGACCGGTCTCGACGATCTCGCCTTCCGTCATGACGCACACCCGGTCCGCCATGTTGCGAACGATGCCGAGGTCGTGGGTGATCAACAGCATCGCCATGCCGAGTTCGCGCTGCAGCTCCTTCAGAAGCCTCAGGATCTGGGCCTGGATAGTCACGTCGAGCGCCGTGGTCGGTTCGTCCGCGATCAGCAACTTCGGTTCGTTGGCCAACGCCATCGCGATCATCACGCGCTGCCGCTGGCCGCCCGAGAGCTCGTGCGGATATGCGCCGAGGCGGCTCTCCGCTTCCTGCAGGCCCACGCGTTGAAGAAGTTCCAGCGTACGCTCGCGGGCTTCGGCACGACTCATGTGCTTGTGCACCACCAGCGCCTCGCCCACCTGCTTGGCGATGTTGTGCAGCGGATTCAGGGACGTCATCGGCTCCTGGAAGATCATGCTCACCATCCCGCCGCGGACATCGAGCAATCGCGCCCTGTCGGCGCCGATCATCTCTTCGCCATTGACCAGAACGCTCCCCTTCGGATGGCCGGCCAGCGGATAGGGCAGCAATTGGAGCACGGACAACGCGGTGACGGACTTGCCGGAACCGGACTCGCCGACAAGCGCGACCGTCTCGCCCGACTCGATATCGAACGAGACACCGCGCACGGCCCGCACATCGCCGAAATTCACATGGAGATCACGAACCTCAAGCAAGCTCACGCGCGCGCCTCCCTGTCGATGCAGTCCGGCGCGCGGACACGCGTCGGCGTCTCGCTGTCTGGAATCGCCGGGTTCAGCATTGTCCCCCCTTTTCCGGGATTTGGCGGCAGGCATTGTATCGCGTCATCGCACATCGGGATTCGAGGTGACGCAATGGCGGTCGTTCGCAAACACTGGACTAGATCGGGGTGCGGGTAGTACCTTGGCCGACAAGTATCGTAACCCGCGTGGCGCCAAGCCACCGAGCCTGCCATGTCGCAACAGAATCTGAAGAAGGCGGGGCTCAAGGTGACCCTGCCGCGGCTCAAGGTCCTGCAAGTGCTGGAGCACGCCGAGCCGCACCATCTGAGCGCCGAGGATGTCTACAAACACCTGCTCGAAACGGACGATTCCGTCGGCCTCGCGACGGTCTATCGAGTCCTTACCCAGTTCCAGACCGCGGGGATCGTCGATCGACACAACTTCGACGATGGCCATGCGGTATACGAACTGGCGGACCAGGAGCACCACGACCACATGGTCGACATAGACACCGGCACCGTGACCGAGTTTGTGAACGAGGAAATCGAAACCCTGCAGCGGGAAATCGTCGAGGCCCACGGCTATCAACTGGTGGACCACGAACTCGTGCTGTACGTGCGCAAACGCGAACAGGAATAACGCGTCACGGTTTTCCGCGGGACGAATCCCGTCGCCTTCCAATCACCCATGCGAGGAGTAATCGGTGTCGAATTTCAGGCTTGACGGAAAGACGACCATCGTCACCGGCGGTGCCGGCGGCCTCGGCAAACCCATGGCCATGGCGTACGCCGCGGCCGGCGCCAATGTGGTAGTGGCCAGCCGCAACCCCGAAACGATCGGGGAGGTCGCCGACGAAATAAAGGGCAAGGGTCAAAGCGCCCTCGCGATTCCGGTCGACATCACCGACGCGGAACAGGTGGATGCCCTGGTCGCCGAAACCGTCGACGCGTACGGCGCCGTCGACGTGATTGTCAACAACGCCGGGCGCTGGGGCCGGGGCCGCGCGCCGGAAGATACGCCGCTCGACGAGTGGCGGCACATCGTGGAACTGAACCTGACGGGCTGCTTCCTTGCATGTCTCGCCGCCGGCAGACAGATGATCGCCCAGAACGGGGGCAAGATCATCAACGTGTCCTCCACCGCGGGCAGCAAGGGCAACCCCGGCCAACTCCACTACTCCGCCGCCAAGGCCGGGGTCCTGAGCTTGACCAACAACCTCGCCTGCAGGTGGGCGAAGCACAACATCAACGTCAACTGCATACTGCCCGGACTGATCGCGACGGAAGAACTCAAGGGCTACGGCATCATCCCGCCGTCCATCGACGATGAGGGCAATCCGGTGCCGCGCCTCGACCTGCCGCCGAACCCGGAAGACGTCGCCAACCTTGCGCTGTTCCTGGCATCGCCGGCCTCGGATGCGATTTCGGGCGAGCTGATCCCTGTCCGCTCCTGGCTGCGGACGGAACGTTTCTGGCTATGAATCCGGCCACAAGGGCGTCGATACCAGGCGCGGCGCCGGCTCCTTCTCCGCGCGCCGGGCGTCGGCCATGAAGCTCGCGAACAGCGCGGGATGAATCTGCCGCAGTTCGCGGCGCAGCGTCACGTCTTGCGCATCTGATTTCAGCAGCGCCCGCGCCAGATCGAAGGCGCGACCCGGCCCGTCGGCCTCGCCGCTAGGCGCCAGCGCGCGCGCCAGTCCCGGCTCCCTCAACAGCATCCAGGCGGGGAACCACTCGCCGGATATCTCCGGCCCGAAGTCTTGTTCCCGCGCGCTTTGCCAGCCCTTTCGCAACGGCAGGTCGGGAAAGTCCCGCTCCTCGATGAGATCCGCGAAGTACGACGGCGCAACGCGACATATTTCGAACCAATGCCGCACCGCGGCCAACCGATCATGAAGCGACCATTCGGCCTCGGCGAGCCGACGGACCAGAACCGGCACCCGCGCGTATCCGCGGACCGCACATACTGAACGCTTGACGTTTTCCCAGTCGAGACCGTTCCGGTATGCCCAACTCGCGTGGCGCTCGGGGTGCCGAGGATCGAATCTCGACGCATCGAGCGAGCAGGCGATATCGCGCCACAGCGGCCGCAGAAAGTCCTGCGCGGACCCGGCAAGCAACGTCGAAGCGGCGGGCGACCACGCCTGCATCAACTCATCCAGTCGTTCAAGTCCCTGCGCGTGACCCGCTGGCGCCGGAAGCTCGAGCGCCCCGATCAACGCCTCGGCGGATGCGAAACGGTTTCGATCATGATCGACGTCGGCGAGTCGCGCCAGCGCACACCGGGCGTTGCCGGGCCTGCGTGCCCGAAGCGCTTCCACCAGGGTATTGACAGCCACGGTCGGGGCACTGTCCAGGAATATGTCGAGCTGCCGGCCTTCTCCGGCCGCGCGGCAATAATGGGTGTGCAGCAACTCGTCGAGCCCCGGCGCCGAAGAAACCGCGAGACGCTTCCCCGCGTGATCGCCCCAGCCTTCGTAGACCACCCGCCGGGGTGCGAGACCAAGTCCGGCGGCATGCGTCCCGGCCGCTCGCAGCGCCCGCCCGGCGCCCGCGCCATCGATCAGAACGGCATCGAGGTCGCGCAGGTCGCCCCGGCGCCACGCGAGGTAGTCGTCGTAGAGAAGCAGGCCCGAGGACAGCAAAAGCTCCATGGGAGAGTAGGCCCCGGCGTCCATCATCAAGCGGTCCAGGATCGCGTGGACGTTCACGAAGACACGCCCGCCAAGTATTCGTCCACCGCCCGCCAGAAATCCGGTTCGCCCGGAAAGGCGCCGTGGGGAACGTCTATGGTGCGGAAATCGACCGGAGCGCCGTTTTCGGCGGCCCGCATGGCCCGCACCATCGCCTGGCTTTCCTCGTAGGGGATCACGCCGTCCACCGATGACGCGACAACGAGCGTCGGCGGCATCGCGGTCGCCGCCGTTTCGGCGCGAAACGGATGCCGCAGCAACCAGCGCACCGGGAAGACCCGAAAGTACTTCTGCGCGATGCGGGCGATGCTGCGGTAGGGACTCACCAGTATCGCGGCATCGGGTCTGACCCGCGCGGCGGCCAGCGCCGCAACACCGGTGCCGAGGCTCGAACCGAACAGCACCAGCGGCCGACCCGGAAATCGCGCCTTGGCCCACTCGGAGACCGCCACGGCATCTCCCACCAGATGGCGTTCCGCCGGTTTCCCGGTGCTTTCGCCGTAACCCCGATAGTTGAGCAGCACGGTCGTTGCGCGCCGGTCGGAAAAATATCCAATGTTTACAGATACTTCTTCCGCGTTTCCCCCAAAATAGACGATGACCGGCCCGCCCTGCCCCTCGTTCACGACCCAGCCCCGCAGCACCGCGTCGGAGCGGTCGATCTCTATCGGCAAGGCTGCGGGGTGCGTCGGCTGATACGCCAGGGGCCGCGGGTAAAAGATGAGTCTCTCCTGCGTCGACCACAACAGCGCGCAGGAAGCGAGGTACGCGAGAGACAGCGCGGCAACGAACGACATCACGAATATCACCCCAGGTCGTATTCCCAAAATTGTATGTCCCGGGATCTCCTCCTCGGGATCTCCTCCTCACCCACATCGGAGTATATGCGCCGCCGGCGCCGGGTGACGGGGCGAGGTTTTCAATCGTTACCGGCCCCGAATACCATAAGCGCGTCCGCGGGAAACTTGGAGATCTGGTCGAGGTGCACTGATGCCGGCCCTGCTACCAGCCTTTTCGCTTCAAGATCTCGGCGGCGGGACGCAGGTCTTTCCGCGATCGACAAAATCGGTCATCTGCTTCGTCAAGGAAGACTGTCCAACGTGCAACCTCGTTCTGCCGTTGATCGAGGCTTTGCACAAGCAATCGGGCCTCGACATCCTGATCACCGGCCAGACCGCGGAAGGCAACGACGTCCTGGCGCGCCGACATGCGCTGACCGCCCCGGTACTCGACGACTCCGACCTCAACGTCTCGTTCGCCTACGATGTCGAGACCGTTCCGCTGGTCATCGCGGCCGACCGCGAAGGCACCGAAGCGGACCGGCTGGTCGGCTTCGAAAAGTCCGAATGGCGCGCATTCTTCGAACGTCATGCGAAAGGCGCCGCCGTGGATTGGGAGGCCTATCCCGATTGGCGGCCGGGGTGCGGTTCGCTGACGCAGGACCCGATCATCAATGCACGTCTTCGCGCCGCTTCCGAAAACCGTCCCCTGCGCGCGCGGCGGATCGAGATCGCGCCGGACGACGACGTGCACGAGTTCATGTTCGACCAGGGATTCTCCGACGGTCTTCCCGTCGTGCCTCCGACGCCGGAACGGGTCCTGCGGATGCTCGAAGGAACCGCCCGCGACCCGCAATCCGTCGTCGCCGCGATTCCGCCGAACATGGCGCCGGCGACGGTGGAGAAGATTGCCGTCAACGCCGTCCTTGCCGGATGCAAGGCCGAATACCTGCCGGTGATCATCGCCGCGATCGAGGCGGCGTGCACGGACACTTTCAACGCCCACGGCGTCATGGCGACCACCATGGGCGCATCTCCGGTCATGGTCGTCAACGGCCCCATACGCCGCCGGCTAGGCATGAACATGGGTCTCTCCGCACTCGGTCAGGGCAATCGCGCCAACGCCGCCATCGGCCGCGCCGTGCGGCTCGCATTGCGCAATATCGGCGGCGCGCGCCCCGGCGGGACCGAACGATCCACGCTGGGCAATCCCATGAAGTACTCCATGTGCTTCGCCGAATGGGAAGAGCGCAGCCCCTGGCCGCCCCTGCACGTCGAGCGGGGTTTCGACGCCGCGGACTCGGTGGTGACCCTGTTCGCCATGACCGGCGGGCCGGGCCTGATCGTCGACCAGACGTCGCGGACGGCGCATCAACTCGCCGGCACCTTCGGCCTGTCGATGGAATCCGCGCACCATGTGCGAGCGCGCAACATGGGCGACTGCATCCTGGTCGTGTCCCCGGAGCACGTCGACACGTTGGAGACGGAAAACTACACCAAGACCGATGTGCGCGACCGGATACAGGAGGTCACTTCCCGACCCCTGCGCGACCTGGTCGCCGACTCCGTCAGCGGCGCGGGCCTCGACCCCGCACAGGCGGCCAGCATGCCGGCCGACAGGCTCGACAGGCCGGCGCCAAAGTTCTCGTCCACCGACAACATTCACATTGTCGTCGCCGGCGCCGAGGCGGGGAAGTTCTCCGCTTTCTTTCACGGCTGGGCAAGCGGACCGCGCGGCTCCATTCCCGTTTCTCGCAAGATAGAGACCTCCTGAGCGCCCTGCCCGGCTGTCGGCGACGCGATGCCGAGCATCGCTATAATCCGCCGCATCGCCCTTCAAGGAGCCTTCCGATGACCACCATCATGGATCCCACCGACGAGCGCGTGCCGATCGCGCGCAAGGTGTCGCCGCGGCCGCCACGGATTACGGGAACTCTCGCATTGCTCGATATTTCCAAGCCGCGCGGCGACGTGCTGCTCGACCGGCTGGAGGAACTGCTCGCCGAGCGTCTGCCCGATGTCGAGGTCAATCGGTATTCCAAGCCCACGTTCACCAAACCCGCGCCGCAGGCGCTGCGCCAGGAAATCAGGGCAAGCAACGACTTCGTGATCGAGGCGCTCGCCGACTGAGGCTCCTGTACCACGTGCAGTTTGCATGACACGGTATGGTTCGAGATCCAGGGCGTGCCCTCCGTGGCGATCGCTTCCAGCGGATTCAGACAAGCAGCAGCCGCCCAGGCGAGCGCGTTGGGGATGGATGCGAAGCGCTGTTTCGTCCGCCATCCCATCCAGGACCGCACCGACGAAGAGATGCGCACGCTCGCGGAGGAGGTGCTGGACGACGTCATCGAGGCATTGACGGCGCGATAGGGCGCGCCGTCGGGCAGGGGCGCTATTCCCCGCGCAGCGCCGTCGTGATCGGCAGCCGCGCCGCGCGGACCGCCGGAAACAGCCCGCCAATCAGGCCCAGTGCCACCGCCCATACGATCCCGAAGACCAGCAGTTCGGGCGTGACGGCGAAGTCGAAGGCGACTTGGGAAAAGGACCCGCCCAGGGTGGAGACCGTCCAACCGTTGAAGCCGAAGTAAGCCACCGCCGCCCCTACGGCGCCGCCGAGGAGCGCGAGCAGCAGCGCCTCGAGCACCACGGACGCGACTACCGGCATGCCGCCGAAACCGAGCGCCCGCAGCGTCGCGATTTCCACCGTCCGCATCGAGACCGCCGTGTACATCGTGTTGAGCGCAGCGAAGATGGCGCCAACCGCCATGATAGCGGCCACCGCGTAGCCGAAACTCTCGATCAGCACCGTCAGTTGCTGGGACTGGTTCCTGAAGTACTCGTCCTCGCCGGTGAGCGTCAGGTCGAGACGCGGATCGTCTTCCATCCGCTGCGACAGCACGTCCGCCACGTCCGGCGATGCGAGCCGCACGCGCATGGAACTCACGCCGCCTTCCCTGCGAAAAATCGACTGGGCGGTCGCAAGATCCGCCCACACCTCGGATTCGTACACGGACCCGTCCGCTTCGAACATGCCGACGATGGTCCAGGGGGAGTTCCGCAGTTCGATTGTCGCTCCCGTTTCGACGCCCTCGAACTCCGCGACGGCGCCGCGGCCGGCGATCATCTCCGTCCTGCCGGTTTCGAACGAACGGCCTTCGACAATGGAGATTTCCGGGCGGATCTGGAATGCCGGTTGTTCCACCCCGCGTATCGCGAGGTTCGCCAGCGATTGATTGGAGCGCTTCGGCACGTCGGCCACGAGGTAGAGTTCGCCGCTGGCCGCCGTTATCTCCGACCAGGAGCCGACCACGGCCATCTCGCCGGGGCCCATCCCGCTCGACAGTTCGCTCGTGGACCCGCCCCGGAGCACGATCGCCCGGTCGGGCTGCCCGGCGCGGGACATGGACGCCTCGAAACCCTTGGCCATCGCCAGTATGGCCACGAGCACGCCGACGACGCCGCCGATACCCACGACGATAACCGACGAACTGCCGAAGCGCGACGGCAGGTTGCGGAGGCTGAGCAGCGTGATCTGGAAAATCTGGCCGATCACGCCTGGCGCTCCCGCAACGCGTCGACGATAGCCAGGCGCCGCGCGGCCAGCGCGGGCACGCTGCCGACGATCACGCCAAGTCCCGCCGCGAGGCCGAGGCCTTGGGCGACGATGGGCAAGGTGATCTTGATCGGGCCGATGACCTGCTCGACGGCGGCGCTGATGATGCCCTGCGTCGCGGCCGCAACGCCGATGCCCAGAGCGCCGCCTGCGACGCACAACAGTATCGCTTCGGCCAGGACGAGCGATCCGACCGTCCCGTCGGTAAAGCCGAAGGTCTTCAGCACCGCCAGTTCGGGAATGCGTTCGCGCAGCGCCTGGGCCATGGTGTTGGCGGTCAGCAGGAGGATGGTGAAGAACACCGCGCCGAGGATTCCCGTCGTTATCAGTCCGATGTTCCCGAACTGCTTGGCGAATTCCCGCTGGGCTTCGTCTTCCGTCGCGGTGCGCGTCGCGTTGATTGAGTTCTCGAACATCGCGTCGATCGCGCTGGCGATCTCCGCCGCCCGGTCCGGGTCGCTCACGCGTACGGTGAACCAGCCGACGCCTCCGTGGCCGAACTGGCGCGCCTCGTCGAAATAGTCGTGCTGGAACAGGAATATCCCCGGATCCGTGTCGTCCGGCTGGCCCCGGTAGATGCCGACCAGGTCGAACTCCCACAGCCGGCTTCCGTCGCGCTTCGGATAGATGTCGCCCTCGATGGGAATCCTGTCGCCTATGCTCCAGCCGTAACGTTCCGCGAGACCCGCGGAGGCCACCGCGCCGGTTCGCGTATCGCGGAACGCCGCGAGCTGCTCCGGGGCGATGACGAGTTCGGGGAACATCGCGAAGTACGCCTCGGGATCGACCGGGAACTTCGGAAAGAAGTTGCGCGGCTCCTGGTAGATGCCGCCGAACCAGTCCGCATGCGTCACGGCATCGACGCCGGGGACGGTCCCGATCTGTTGCTGATG
This sequence comes from uncultured Pseudomonadales bacterium, assembly GCA_964518405.1. Taxonomy (GTDB): domain Bacteria; phylum Pseudomonadota; class Gammaproteobacteria; order Pseudomonadales; family Azotimanducaceae; genus VXNE01. The sequence goes on from CAZFGB010000025.1 coordinate 20,981, forward strand.
ATTGATCGGCAGCGGATCGATGATGGAGTACTTGGGCGAGACGACCAGCCGGTCGATGCCCGCTTCGCCGAAGCCCCCCGATGAAAACGCCACGGCGACCGCCCGCAGATACGTGAACAGCACGAATGCGACCAGCACCGACATCACGGTCAGGATCGTGCGGACCTGCTTGCGCCCGAGGTTCGACCAGACGAGCCCGATAGCGTTCAAGCGGCCTGCTCCACCAGCTGCCCCTTGTCGAGGTGCAGGATGTGGCTGGCATGGTCGGCCGCTTTCGGATCGTGGGTCACCATGATCACCGTCTTCCCGTGTTCCCGGTTGAGGATGCCGAGCAGGTCGAGAATCTCTTCCGCCGTCTCCCGGTCGAGGTCTCCGGTGGGTTCATCGCAGACGAGGAGCGCCGGGTCGGCGACGATCGCCCGCGCGATCGCCACGCGCTGCTGCTGGCCGCCGGACAGTTCTCCGGGCTTGTGGCTGGCGCGGTCGCCCAGACCCACGATTGTCAGCGCCGTCTCCGCATTCTTCCTCCGCTGCGCCCCGGAAAGGTTCGTCAGCAGGAGCGGCAGTTCGACGTTCCGCTGCGCGTTGAGCACCGGCAACAGGTTGTAGAACTGGAAGACGAAACCGATGTTCCGGGAGCGCCACTTCGCCAACGCCTTGCGGGACAGGTCGCCGAGCGACTGTCCGCCGACAATGACGGAACCCATGGTCGGGCTGTCGAGGCCCCCTATGAGGTTCAGGAGGGTGGTCTTGCCGGAGCCCGAAGGACCCATGAGCGCGAGAAAGTCGCCTTCGTCTATGTCGAGGTCGATGCCGTCGAGGACATCGATCACCTCGCGGCCTTTCCGATAGGACTTCGCAACTTCCTTCAGGCTGACTATCGGCATGGGAGGCTCTCCAGGTTGTCGTGGCCATGCGGCTTGCGGGCGGGCTCGCGCGGCGCTTTATATCAGACTTTCGCCTACTCGCATGGAACGACTGCTGCCGCTTTCCGTACGAACACCATCATCGCGGCCAAACGTCTCGTTCCTATTCTGTCATGCGTACTGTCTTCTGCTTCATGCGGCACCCAACCTTAGCCGAGGCCGGTTGCCTAATCCTCCCCGCCGCGTCGCCTTTCCGTAAACTACCAACCCTGATCGTTTCTGTCGTACCGGAGGCGATTGCCTCGCGGTCGCATGGCTGACGAACGGGCACGCGTGTAGAATCGACTGACCTCAATGGTGTCGTCTTGGAGCGGTTTCGCCGCGGGAGTCCGAATGAAGGTTACGGTCCGTGTGGATGTCGACCAGGACGTCAGGGACGAGGCCGCGCGCCAGCTCGCTGAGCAGGGCCTTACCATCGACGAGACCATGCGCATCGTCCTCGAACAGGCGGCCGCCGGCTGCGGACCCGATTTCGGGGCACTGGTGCCCAATGCGGCCACCGTCGAGGCCATCGAGGCCGCGCGGCGCGGCGAGGTCGTCGAAATCGGCACGCCGGTCGAGGCGCTGGCCGAACTCAACCGCGACGACTGAGGACCGCGGCGCGGGTTTCCCCTCTTGCGCACGATCAAGCGCACCGCGCAGTTCCGGCGGGATTTCAAGAGCGTCAAGCGTGGCGCGTATGGGCGCCATCTGGATGCGACCCTGCTCGAAACCCTGGAACTGCTCGCCGCCGACGTGCCGCTCCCGCCCCGTTACGTGGACCACCCCATGAAGGGCCAGTACGGCGACTGCCGCGACTGCCACCTCCGGCCCGACCTCGTACTCGTGTATCGCAAGCGCGGCAGCGACATCATCGAGTTGATCCGGATCGGCACACACGCGCGGCTTGCCATCTGATCGCCGACCGCGTGGCCCATGTCCTCTGCACCAGTCCGAACGCGCTAGCCGGCGATGCGGTCCGCCCACCGCTGCATGACCGGTCGGCGCTTCTCCAGCAGGTCGTCGCGGACGTGGGCCGCCGTCGCCGACCCCTCAGCCGGCCCGCGCCGCATCGAGACCCGTCCCTGATCGTTCCGTCAATCAATTCACCACCTGCACCCGGTCCCCGTCGGACAGATCCAGATCCAGGGAGGCGCTCCCCGGCACGGAAACGACGCGCTCGCCGCTTCTCAGTCCGGAAACGATGCGCAAGCGTCCGCCGTGGGATTCGGCGATGACTACCGGGCGCCGGGTTACCCGATCCTCGCTCACTACCCATACGTAGGCTTCGTCTCCCGCGTCGGCCACGGCAGCGGCGGGCACCAGGACCCCTGCCTCGGCGACGGGGGCCGGCGAAGGCGTACGGTCCAGAAAGCGCACCTTCACCCCCATGTCGGGCAGTACGCGGTCATCCGGCTCGAGGATGCGGATGCGCACCCGGACCGTGGCCTTGTTCCGATCCGCCGTCGGAATGATCGCGATCACCGCCGCCGGTATCTGCACATCCGGATAGGCATTCAGCGCCACCGTCGCCGGTTGTCCCGGAAACACCCGGTTGATATAGGCCTCGTTGACATCGACTTCCACCTCGAGGGAATCCATGTCCACGATGGTGCATATGCCCGTCCGCGTGAAGCCGCCCCCGGCGGATACCGGCGAGATCATTTCGCCGGGCTGGGCGGCCTTGGCGATCACGACCCCGGCGAAAGGCGCGCGGATCTGCATGTCCACCAGCATCTGGCGTTGCACATCCGCGTGGCGTTCGGCGACGTTCAGCTCCTGTTCGACGCGGGCGAGCCGGGCCGTCAGGCCCTCCACCGTAAGCGTATCCCGATCGAGATCGGCCTGGCTCGCGAGCTTCCGCTCGGCGAGACCGGAGGTCCGCTCCAGGTCCAGCCGCGCCTGCTTGAGCTGCACCATCATCTCGTCGAGGCTTGCCCGGGAGGCGCGAAGCTGGGACTCCGACAGTTCGAGTTGCGCCCGCGTAATGCTGTCGTCGAGCTGCGCCAGGAGCTGTCCCTCCTCGACATACATGCCCTCCTCGACCAGCACTTCCACCACCTTGCCGGTGGTCTTCGAGCTGACCGTCGCCTGGCGCCGCGCCACGACATACCCGGTCGCATCCAGCACGCTGTCGCCGGCGGACACGGCCGCCAGCTTCTCCGCCACCGCGGTTCGAACCTCTACCGGCGATGCCTCGATGGGCAGCAGTCCCGTGAGCGCGACGAACCCGGCGCCCCCGGCCACAGCGATCAGCAACAGCCACTTGAGCGGGCGAGCCGAAGACGGCGAAGCATCCGAATCGCGATCGATCGCGAGCTCCGAAAGAAGCGCTTTCTTGTCCATCCGATCATTCTAAGGCTCGCGAGGCGGCGATGCATGCGGCCCGTCAACCGTCGCGTCCGCTAGAATGCCCTACTCGCGGGGGACGGGCATTTGAGCGAACTGACAGCAGGCATCTGCAACGATATTTCCGGCATTTCGGCCGCAGCCTGGAACGGTTGCGCCGATGCGGGCGACGAATACAACCCGTTCCTCGACCACCGCTTCCTGCACGCCCTGGAGGCGAGCGGTAGCGCATCGCCGAAGACCGGCTGGCAGCCGTTCCACCTGGTGCTCCAGGATGGCGAGCGGCTTCTCGGCATTGCGCCCATGTACCTCAAGTCACACTCGCGGGGCGAATACGTATTCGACGGCGGCTGGGCGGAAGCCTTTTATCGTGCGGGCGGGGAGTACTATCCGAAGCTTCAGGCCAGCATCCCGTTCACCCCCGCCACCGGTCCGCGCCTGCTCGCCGCCGGCGGCGAACGCGCGGCGCGCGTGGAGGAGCAGCTTCTCGCGGCAAGCGTCCAGATCGCCGAGCGTATCGGCGTCAGTTCCCTTCACTACACCTTCATGCCGAAGGCGCAGTGGGAGCGCGCCGCGAAGCTCGGCCTGCTGCAACGGGTGGATACCCAGTACCACTGGGCGAACGCCGGTTTCGACACGTTCGAGCAGTTCCTCTCTCACCTTGCGTCGAAAAAGCGCAAGAACATCCGCCGGGAGCGCCGGGAAGCGATCCGGGACGGCATCGAAGTCGAATGGGTGACCGGCAGCGACCTGACCGAACGCCACTGGGACTGTTTCCATGACTTCTACATGGACACGGCCAACCGCAAATGGGGCACGCCCTATCTCAACCGGCGGTTCTTCAGCCTCGTGAACGAAACGATGCCCGAGCGAACGCTGCTGATCATGGCGCGCAGACATGGCCGCTACATCGCCGGCGCACTGAACTTCATCGGTTCCCGCGCGCTATTCGGGCGCAACTGGGGCTGCCTCGAGGACCACCGCTTCCTGCACTTCGAACTCTGCTATTACCAGGCCATCGACTTCGCCATCGCCCACGGTCTGCAACGCGTGGAGGCCGGCGCCCAGGGCCCGCACAAGGTCGCCCGGGGATACCTGCCCCGGGAGACCTACTCCGTACACTGGATTCGGGATGCCGGGTTTCGAAAGGCCGTCGCGCGCTACCTGGCGCAGGAAAAAAACTACGTCAGGCAGGATGCGGAATGGACAGCCGCCCGGGCGCCGTTTCGCAAGGACATCGACCTCTCCCGCTACGTCGAGCGGTGGAAGGACGGCCAGACGCCGAGCGAGTAGAGCAACCATTGCGGCGTGCCCGGCGAAACGCCGGACTATCAGGAATAAACCGCAATACGCTCAATCGATTGATCGAGCGCCCGCAGGTCCCGGTCGTGACTCACGAGAGCGATGCAGGACATCTCGAGGGCCGTAGCGACAATCGCAGCGTCGGGCAGACGGAGCCTGGTCTGGCTTCTGATACGCGCGGCCCGATGGGCTATGGCAATCGTCAGATCAGCGACCTGCCATGTCGGCGGTCTCGTCAATGCCTGCCGATAGGCATCAGCGAGTTGTTCATCGCCGTGGCGCAACGGGCCCGCCAGAACCTCTGCCAGGGTGACCGTCGAAATCACCAGCTGGTGATCTCCTGACTCGGCCCGTGCGAACAGGTCCGCATAGCGCGGCCCGAAAACCGGATGATCTTCGAGGTAGTAGATTACCGGGGCGCTGTCCACCAGAACCCGGCCCCGACGCGGCAGGTCGCTTATTTCGGCGATCACCACTCGCGACGTAGTTCGTCAATGTACTCGCAGACATCGCCGTAGCAGCCTCCTGCCGACCCGCGCAAAGCCGTGAACTTCGGCGCGTCCGTCGCCGACACGTAAGATATTGGGACAATCGCGGCCCTTGGCACACCCCGCTTGCTGACAATCGTCACCGTCCCATCACGCTCCGCCCGATCAATCAGTTCCGGCAATTTCTGACGAGCTTCTTCGGCACCTACCTGATTCATCGAAGGCCGGCCCTCTGACCGTACAACCGTACAGTTTAATCGCGCTCTAGCGTACACGCAATCCTTCATGACCCGGTTTTCTGCACTACCGGGAAACGCATCAGGGCAGTTCAACGGCACACGCTGGTTCGGGACCTCGCAGCAGGCTTCGCAACTCCTGGACGTGGCGCTGCAACCTGTGGAGGTTGTCGGGCCCCAGCCGTACGAGCTGTCTGCTCAGGGGAGAAGCGGCTTCGAGCTTGGCATGGGCGTACGCATATGCTCCGTCTGCCCGGACCACCTCTATCGGCAATTGCGGGATCGGCACCGCGAGAATCTCCCGCAACGCGTTGTCCAACACCGTGTCGACATCCGCATCGGGAAGGCCCAGCTCGCGCAACGCCTGCGTCAGCAGGGGACGCAGCGACCGCACGAGCGGCGCCAGGCGCTCCGGCGGCATGCACGTAAGCGCATCGACCGCAGCGTCGTAGCGACGGAACGTCGCGGCGTCGATGTAATACCGGTCCCCGCGTTGCTCGACCCTGAATTCGCCGGCGGGCGCCTCGATGAGCGCCAGGCGGCCGCGCGAAAGTTCGCCGCGCGCCGCGTTCTCCAACACCGCCGTCACGCGCCGCAGAAGATCCTCGGGGACGTTCGGCGAGAGCGAAGAAAGTCCGGCAAGGCAGTCTCCCGCCTGCGCGAGAACGAAGTCGTCGCTCGCGTCGAGCGGTGGCAGTTCCGGTGCCGCGACCGGTACGCACTCGGATTCGTCCTCGGGCAGTTCCGGCGGTGCCGTTCTCTCTTCCACGATCTTCCTGGACGGTGCCGGGATATCCTGCTCGGGAACGGGAACAAAGACCGGCGCATCCCGTTCGCGGGGCGCCAGCGCATTCCAGGCCAGGAAGCCGAGCCCCAGGATAGCCAGCGCCGCCGCGCCAGCGATGAGATGTCGCGTCATCGATCGCACCGCCACTTGTGTTGTCCGGCCCGCGCGCGGCGACCTATAATCGTTGCGTCACTCCGGCAACGCGAGCTTCGGTTGCAACATACGCCGGTTTCAGCCGTTATTCACGAACGCGTCGCCGTCGGAGACGCGGTTACGATCGCCGGCTGGGTTCGGTCGCGGCGCACCTCGAGAGGGGGGTTCTCCTTCGTTCACGTACACGACGGCTCGTGTTTCGACGCGGTGCAGGTCGTGGCGGACCAGGATCTCGCCAACTACGATGAGATCGTCGCGCTCACCGCCGGATGCGCTGTCGAGGTCGACGGCCGCGTCGTCGCGTCGCAGGGCCGGGGCCAAACCCGGGAAATTCAGGCCGACGATATCCGCGTGGCCGGTTGGGTCGCCGAACCCGACGCCTATCCCATCGCGAAGAAGCGCCACACGTTCGAATATCTGCGTTCCGTCGCTCACTTGCGCCCGCGCACCAATACCTTCGGCGCAATGGCCCGGGTGCGCAACGCGCTGTCCCAGGCCATACACCGGTATTTCGATTCAAGGGGTTTCTTCTGGGTCAATACGCCCATCATCACTTCAAGCGATTGCGAAGGGGCCGGCGACCTCTTCCGCGTGAGCACACTGGACATCGCGAACCGGCCGGCGGATGGCTACGCCGACGACTTCTTCGGCCGGGAGACGTTCCTTACGGTATCCGGTCAGTTGAACGCGGAGTCCTATTGCCTTGCCATGAGCAAGGTCTACACGTTCGGGCCCACGTTTCGCGCGGAGAACTCGCATACGACCCGCCACCTGGCCGAGTTCTGGATGGTGGAACCGGAAATCGCGTTCGCCAATCTCGACGACAACGCCGACCTCGCCTCCGATTTTCTCAAGGTCGTGCTGGCCGATGTGCTTGACCGATGCGCCGACGACATGGCGTTCTTTGCCGAGCGCATCGATGCGGGCGTCATCGACCGGCTGCAACGGGTGATTGACGCACCGTTCGAGCGCCTGTCCTACGGCGAAGCCGTCGCAATCCTCCAGGACTCCGGCGAGTCTTTCGAGTTTCCCGTCGAGTGGGGGCGCGACCTGCAATCCGAGCATGAGCGCCACCTGACCGAGCGTCACGTCAATGGACCGGTAATCGTGGTTGATTACCCCAAGGAAATCAAAGCGTTCTATATGCGTCTTAATGACGATGATAGAACCGTGGCGGCGATGGACGTGCTGCTGCCGGGCGTCGGCGAAATCATCGGCGGAAGCCAGCGCGAAGAACGCATGGACGTGCTGGACGCCCGCATGGATGCGACTCTCGCGGAGAACCTCTGGTGGTACCGGGACCTGCGACGTTACGGCACGGTGCCTCACGCGGGTTTCGGACTGGGGCTAGAGCGCCTGCTGCTCTACGCCACCGGGATGGAGAACATCCGCGACGCGATCCCGTTTCCGCGCGTGCCCAACAACGCCGCTTTCTGAAATGCCGTTCCAGCCCATCGACCAGGATGCGGTGCTGGTATCCATGGAAGACTCGACGGACCCACTGTCTGCGTACTCTGGGCACGGATTCGCACTCGACGGCCAGGCATGGCCGTCCGTCGCGCACTATTTCGAGGCCATGAAGTTCACCGATACCGATCTGCGCGAGGCGATCTGCGGCGCCGGCACCCCTTACGCGGCGAAGCGTCTGGCAAGGCGCAACAGGCGGCGCATCCGGGACGGCTGGAACAGTCTCAGGGAGACCTACATGACCCGCGGCGTGTACCGCAAGTGCCGAACCTCTGAAGACGCGGCGGCAGCCCTGCTCGACACCGGACAGCGCCGCATCATCGAGACCAGCCAGTACGACTACTACTGGGGCTGCGGTCGCGATACGCGGGGACTGAACACCTACGGCAAGGTGTTGATGCAGGTCCGCGAACGGTTGCGGCAGGATGAACGCCGTGTCTGAGGAAACCCATTACAATCGGGCCATGGTCAAGCCCGCATGTTGCACCAAGGGCCGCGATGATCGCGCAGGATTTTGCCCGCGTGGGCGTGCTCGCGAGCGGAAGCATAGCCGTGCCTTATGGTGCAGCGAGCATGTGCGTCCACGCGGGCAAAAGACCAGCGAGGGCGCGGCAGCGCAGCCATTGCCGGTGCAAACCCAAAAGAACTGGACCTACCTCGTTGAAGTCCATGATTTGGACGATTCCACAAGCGACTTGGTGAGACATGCGGGCTAAAAGCGGCGTCAAGTTTCGCAATGCAGATGGCGTCCGCGCGATCAAGGACGGCATAAAGACTGATCCCGCGGCACGCTCGCCGATGGGGCCGAAACCGCCTTGGATACGGGTGCGGCTGGGTGGCGGGCCGGGCTTTCACGAAGTTCGGCGCACCGTGACCAAGCATCGCTTGAACACGGTCTGCCAGGAGTCGCACTGCCCGAACATCGGGGAATGCTGGAGCCGCGGCACCGCGACCCTGATGTTGATGGGATCGGTGTGCACGCGGGCGTGCCGCTTCTGCGCCGTCGACACCGGCAACCCCAACGGCTGGCTCGACCCGGATGAACCGCGGCACGCCGCCGAGTCCGTCCGCCTCATGGGCCTCAAGTACGTCGTCCTCACGTCCGTGGACCGCGACGACCTGGTCGATGGCGGCGCCGGACATTACGCGGCTTGTGTGCGCGCCATCAAGCGCCTGAACCCCGGCACCGGCGTGGAAGCGCTGACACCGGATTTCGGCGGCGATCACGCGGCCGTGGAAACGGTGGTCGGGAGCGGCGTCGACGTCTTCGCCCAGAACTTGGAGACCGTGGAGCGCCTGACCCACCCCGTGCGGGATAGCCGCGCCGGGTATGCCCAGACCCTGGACGTACTGCATCACGCCAAGGTTGCCCGGCCGACCGTCCTGAGCAAGTCGAGCCTGATGCTGGGTCTTGGCGAAACCGACGACGAGATCCACCAGGCCATGGACGACCTGCGGGACGCCGGCGTGGATGTCCTGACCCTGGGCCAGTATCTGCGCCCCACGGCAAACCACCTTCCCGTCGAGCGGTGGGTGCATCCGGACCAGTTCGACGCCTACCGGCAGGACGGCCTCGCGCGCGGTTTCACGGAAGTGGCGTCCGGGCCGTTGGTGCGATCCAGCTATCGCGCGGAGAGGATCCTGCAAGGCAACAACCTAGGATTGATTCCCGCCAGGGCTGTCTGAATTCCGGATCCCCGCGCCGTTCAGCCCCTCGGACCTCCGCCTTCCGACCGGGACCTGACGGAGAACTCCACCGTCAGGCCGGTGTTTCGCCACATCAACCACGTCAGGAAAGGGTAGAAGGAAATCGCCGTGCTGACGTGCCACTCCGTCAGGTTCTCGAGCCAGTCGTCATCCTCGATCAGGTTCGTGAGCACGACAAGCACCAGTCCCTCCACAAGCACTCCCAGGCAAAGCCAGACTTTCGCCCGCACGAGCGGCGTGTAGCCGAGCGCGGCCTGCGCGCGGTACGCGAGCAGCAACTGGGCCAGGTAGGTCATGCCGAAGAACATCACCGTGCCGTAGCGGCGCAACGTCCGGTAGATGTCGCCTACGGAACCCAGAAACGTCGTGTAGAGCACGAGGAAGGCGGCGCCCACCAGTCCGATGAGGACGATGGTCCGAGGCCACCGCGGGTCGGTTTCGCCGCAGCACCGCAGCCAGTGGCCGCACAAGACCCAGTACACCATGAGGAAAGCCGCCGCCGGCAGCATGGTCGCCTTGAACAGGAAGAACCCGGCGCCGTGGCGACCGGAGGAACTCACGCTGGTACAGCCCGCCAGGTGGGGTATACAACTCGGAATGTGGTCTTGCTGCGCCGACGCGATGTACGAGACGAACAGGCCAACCCAGCTCAGCACCCAGACGACAACGGCGATTCGACGCAGATCCACAGCGCGACGATACCCGGCGCGACCCGGCGAGTACACAGGGCCAATCTTTGCCTGTGATCATCGGAGACAAGATCGCGCGTTGCGGCAAGCCAATCGGCGATGGTAATAATTCCATGTACCGCAATAGAGAACTACGGGATAAAACATGAAGCCCCGAGATGCGGCTCCCATCCCGCAGACCGCACCGCCAAAACATTCCATGTCGAGACGGGTTCGCGTAGACGCGGCAGGTCGAATCGTCCTTCCCGCCGCCATCCGGAAAGCCCTCGAAATCCACAACGGCGATGTGTTGGTGATGTCGGTCAAAGACAGAACCGTGAGGCTGCACACGGTCGATGCGGCGCTCGCGCGCGTGCGGGCGATAGCACGGCGCAAACGCGCGACAGACTCGAGCGTAGTCGATCAGTTCATTGCTGAACGTCGCACGGAAGCTGCCACGGAATGAAGCATGCCCTGGACCCACCCGCCACACTCGCGGTGATACTTGAGCAAACCCCGGGAACTTTCATCACCCGACGGAACGAAGTAACAGACAGCGGGAGTTCCATGATGGGCGGCGGGCAACCGACGGAATCCGAGCCACCGACCATCGTATAGGAGCCCCGCAATGTCCATCTCCCAAGCCGCCGATCAACTTCTGAGCAACGCCATCAACGACGGTGCGGTTCCCGGCGTCGTCGCCGGCGCCACCGACCGCGACGGCAACCTCTATCTCGGTGGGTTCGGCGAGCGGGTGCTCGGCAGCAGCGAAGAGATGACCCCCGACACCGTCGGCTGGCTGGCTTCAATGACAAAGGCGCTGACCGGCGCCGCGGCCATGCAACTCGTCGAACGGGGCCAGCTCAGTCTCGACACGCCTGCGGCAGAGGTGGTTCCCGCCCTCGGCGAAGCCCGTGTCCTCGAAGGATTCGAGGAGGACGGCGCGCCGCGCACGCGCGCGCCCAAGCGCGACATGACATTGCGCCACCTGCTCACCCACACCGCCGGATATTCCTACGAGACCTGGAACGCATCGATCCTCGCCTACCAGGCAGCCACCGGCACTCCGGGGATCATCAGTTGCCAGGACGCGGCACTCGGGACGCCATTGCTCTTCGATCCGGGCGATCGCTGGGAGTACGGCATCGGTATCGACTGGATCGGAAAGATGGTCGAAGCCGTGAGCGGAGAGCGCCTCGGCGAGTATTTCCGCGACAATCTTCTCCTGCCCCTCGGCATGCGCGATACCGCCTTTCGCATCACCGACGCGATGCGGGCCCGGCTGGCGAAGATTCACCAGCGCGTCGACGACGGTTCGCTGCTGCCGCAGATGAACCTCGAGCTGCCCCAGGACCCCGAGGTCGAACTCGGCGGCGCCGGGCTATACGGCACCATCCCGGATTACCTGCGTTTCGTCCGTATGATGCTGAACGAGGGCCGCGTAGCCGGCGAGCAGATCCTCGCGCCGGAAACCGTGGCGGAGATGTCCCGCAACCAGATGGGAACATCCCGCGTCACGCCGCTCATGACCGTGATTCCGCCCTTCTCGAACGACGCCGACTTCTTCCCGGAGATGCCGAAGACCTGGGGCTTCAGCTTCATGATCAATACGGAGGATGCGCCGACCGGCCGCTCCGCCGGCAGTCTCGCCTGGGCCGGCCTCGCCAACTCGTACTTCTGGATCGATCAGGCAAAGGGCGTCGGCGGCGCCTATCTGACGCAGGTCCTTCCGTTCGCGGACAAGAAATCGCTGCCGCTATACCTCGCCTTCGAGCGCGCGGTCTACCAAAACCTCGACTGACCTGGGACCATCGCGGGCAAGCGGGCCATCCTCCGCCCGCCAAATTTCCGCAGCTGGAGTGGACATTCATGCAAGCGCCCCACAGCCGGCGCCTTCGGCTACGGTTGTTTTCTGGCGAAGGGGAACCCCTCGCGCTCCCCGGCCCCGGCCGCGCTCGCCGTTCATGCAACAATAGCCACCGGTCGCTGGCGCTCCCGGAGGCGCTTGTTCCATGGCAGCGAACCCGTTTCCCATAACTCGTTGTTTCCAATGTTCTTTTGACCTATTGTCATGTCCGCTGGCCAACAAAACGCCACCCTCAGACGCGCGGACCGGTGCCCCCTCCTGCGATGCCCTGACGCCTTCGTTCCCATTGTGGGCGATGCCGCCTGACGGCGGCCCGCGCCCTAGTCGGCTTCGCCGACCGGAGCCCGCAGGCGGTCTCCGCCCATGCGGGTTGCGGTCGCTATCGCTTCCGCCCTCCGGGCCCGCCCCGCGGCGCCGCATTGGTTGCGGTGTTCGCGTCGCGCGCTCAGACGGCCAGCGTCTCGTCGGAACCCTCCACGATCCGGCGCGGGGGGTACTCGACGTACTCGCGCCCGGACCCCTCCTGCATCTCGCGGATCCGCCGGAATATCGCGGCCACGTCGTAGCCGGCGCGCGCCGCGAATCCGTCCCGGACCGCCCGGACCTCGGCGATCACCGCGTCAGTCTCCCTCGTCCGCATGTCCGGTCTCCATCAGTTCGCTCGGTGTGCAGATCACCGGCGGCTCGTAGCCCGCCTGCCTGCACGCGCGTTCGATCCGCACCCGCATCGCCGCGTTGGCGATGTGACGGAAGTTCCACGTCACCAGATACTCGACGCCGTTCGTCACGGCGATGGCGATGTGCGCGGCATCGGCCGCAGCGTCGCGCGGAACCGCCCCGAGATCAAGCAGACGCCGCGCGAGGTCCTCGGCGTCCGGGGAGGCGCCCAGCAGCGCGACGCCTTCGAGCGCCTTCAGACGATCACGCGCGGCGCCCGCGTCGCCGCCCGCGCATTCCGCGCGCACCACCTCCGACGCGACCAGGTCGAACCTGGCGGCGGCGTCCCGCCACCACTCGCGCGTCACCTCCTGGTACGCGGCCACCACCACGTCCCGCGACGGGCGCGCCGTCAGGTAGCTGACCACCGACGTCTCGATGTAGGCGGTCGGGTTCATCTGCGGCAACTCGCCGCAAGCAACCGGAGTGGACAGCGCCCGGAGACCATGAGCTACCTGTTCGGCTTCGACAACCTACCCTTGTGGCCCAGACGGGCCGCGTTTGCAAGCCCTGACCATGCTTCGGCGGATCTCCATGCCCGCCGACTTCCCCCGGCGCGCCTGCGGGCAACGCGACCCGCAGCGGATAGCGCCCGTCCCGTCCGTCGGTGGCGCCCATGGTGGCGCGCGTGCTCGACCGGCCAACCAGAGGGGTTCTCCGCTTCGCTCCGACCTGGCTGGCGCGAGGTGACCGGCCTGCGCACGCGCCGCGGCCGGGGACCGACGCACTTCCGCGTCGCCACGAACCAAGGGGAGCCGACACCCGAGCCATGCCTGTGTCGATCCCCAGCGGAACCGGACAGTTTATTTGTTCTGAAACCGGACACTTCTATTTGTTGACAACAGCCGTTGCCGTCCACGTAGCTGCCGGGGCCGGCGTGGCGTACCATCTGCGCGGCATTCCTTGGCGTCGTATCGCGCCGAATGGTACGCCATTGCACACGCCGAAACAGAGTTAGCTAATTGATAAAAATATAAATTACCGACGACCAGACACGCAGACCGTTGCAGAAGAATGCAGACCGACCCGCTTCAAATGCTTATTCCATGAAAGATTTCCTGCGCTGGCGCATCGGGGACGTCACGGTAACCCGGGTCGTGGAACTCGAATCAGCCACCATCGGAAACAACATACTGCCCCAGGCGCCGTCCGACCTGGCGGACACCCTGCCCTGGCTCAAGCCCTTCGTGAATCCCGAGCGCAAGCTGGTTCTGTCGTTCCACAGCCTCGTCATCGACTGTCCAGACCAGACCATCGTCGTCGATACCTGCATCGGCAACGACAAACCGCGCGGCTATCCGCGCTGGAACATGATGCAGTCGGACTTCCTGCGCGATTTCTCCGATGCGGGATTCGTGGTGGACGGTATCGGCACCGTGCTCTGCACGCATATGCACGTGGACCACGTGGGATGGAATACACGCCGCGTGGACGACGGCTGGCGGCCGACCTTCGCGAACGCGCGCTACCTCTTCGCCGAGGAAGAATGGAACCATTGGCGCGACAGGGACCGGGCGGGCCGGTACGCCGACATCATCGATGACTCGGTGCGGCCCATCTTCGACGCCGGCCTCGCCGACCTGGTTGCCACCGACCACCGCATCAATGCCGAGGTCGACCTCCTGTCCACGCCGGGGCATACGCCGGGACACGTCAGCGTGCGCATCGCGTCGCGCGGCGAGGAAGCGATCATCACCGGCGATTTGATGCATCACCCCTGCCAACTGGCGCATCCCGAGTGGTCCTGCACCGCCTGCGTGGACCCGGTGGAGAGCGCCGCAACGCGCAAGGTGTTCGTCGAGCGCTACGCCGACCGCCCCGTGCTGATCATCGGCACCCACTTCTCCGGCCCCACCGCAGGCAGGGTCGTGCGCGACGGAGACGCATTTCGGCTCGACTATTAGCCTGCAGACCCGGATTACGGGATAATGCGGGCGATGTTCAACCCCGCCGCACATTGCGCTTGTCCAGGCCGACTGCCTGGTTGAGGCCTCGTCGCGGGCGCTTGTCCGCATCTCTTTTCGCTCCGGACCATCCATGGACATCTACATTCACGACACGTTGACCGGCGCCAAACGGCGGTTCGAGCCCCGCGTGCCCGATACCGTGTCGATGTACGTCTGCGGCCCCACGGTCTACAACCTGGCGCATATCGGCAACGCACTGCCCGAAGTGGCGTTCGATGTGCTGGCGCGCGTGCTGAGGCTTTACTTCGAGCACGTCAAGTACGTCCACAACATCACCGACATCGACGACAAGATCAATGCGGCCGCCCTCGCCAACGGAGAGCCGATCCGCGCCCTGGCCGACCGTTTCGCGCTCGAATACCGCGCCGACATCGCCGCCCTCGGCGTACTCGAACCCGATGTGGAGCCGCGCGCGACGGAGCACATCAGCGAAATCATCGACATGATCGGCACGCTGATCGACCGCGGCCACGCTTACGAAGCGGAAGGACATGTGCTGTTTCACGTGCCGTCCGACCCGAACTACGGAAGCCTGTCGAAACAGTCCCTCGAGAACATCCTCGAAGGCGCCCGCGTCGAAGTTGCCCCATACAAGCGGGACGCCAAGGACTTCGTGCTGTGGAAGCCGTCGATCGACGAGTTGCCCGGCTGGGACAGTCCCTGGGGCCGCGGCCGGCCCGGCTGGCACATCGAGTGCTCGGCCATGATTCGAAAACATCTGGGGCCGACCATCGACATCCACGGCGGCGGCAGCGACCTCACCTTCCCGCATCACGAGAACGAACTGGCGCAGGGCACATGCGTCGAGGACGACCAGATCTACGTGCGCTACTGGATGCATAACGGCCTGCTGCGCATGGGCGACGAAAAGATGTCGAAGAGCCTCGGCAACATCGCCACGATTCGTTCGTTGCGAGAGGAATACCCCGGCGAAGTATTGCGTTACGCGCTGCTCTCAGGTCACTACCGCGGCAGCCTCGAGTGGTCCGACGACCTGATCCGCCAGGCCCGCGCCAGCCTGAACAGCCTGTACCAGGCGCTTGTAGTCGCGCCGGGGGACGCAGGCGCTACATCCGGTGACTTCCAAAACGCTACCGTTGATACATTTCCCGAGTCGGTGCTGGCCGCGCTCAGGAACGATCTCAACACGCCGCAGGCACTGGCGGCGATGCACGCGATGGCCGGCGACATTCACAGGGCTACCGATCCTGAGAATGCCGCCGCGTTGCGCCACCAACTCCTTGCCGGAGGATGGCTGCTCGGCATCCTCGGGACGCCCGCAAACGCCTGGTTCCAGCAGGCGGCCGACGTCGATGCCGACTGGGTCGAAGCGAAGATCGAAGCACGCGCCGAGGCGCGTGGCCGACGGGACTTCGCGAGCGCCGATGCCATCCGAGACGAGTTGGCCGCCAACGGCATCGAACTTGAAGACACTGCATCCGGCACCCGCTGGAAAGTCATCCAATAGCGTCCGTCGAGGCGATCTGGACGGGCGCCTCCCGGTATACTCGGCGTCCCGAATCTGGTGTACGGGAAGCCGGTACGAATCCGGCACTGCCCCCGCAACGGTAATTCGAGGTTTTCGCCACCCGGACGGGCTGTCCGGGCACGGTGGACGCCGCCGTTTCAAGCCACTGTCGCGAGATGGGAAGGCTACGGCGACGAAGACGCCTCATGAGTCCGGAGACCGGCCAGGTTCTCAATTTCACGCCGAGCGGGGTGCGACGGCTGATTTGGGGTGAAACCGTGAAAAAGACCTTCCTTTTCCTGGTCGCTGCCGCGCTGCTATGGCCGGTTCAGGCGGCTGAACTTGAAACCATCGTCGTCTACGCCAGCCGGCTCGGTGCGAGCACGCAGCAGCCGACCATCCTGACCGGCGACGAAATCGACTCGCGCCATGCCCACCATGCGGGAGACATCCTGCGCGCGGCGCCCGGCGTGGCGCTCAGCCCGGCGGGCAACCGGGGCAGTCTGACGCAGGCACGCGTCCGGGGCGCCGAGGCCAACCACGTGCTGGTCATGCTGGACGGCATAGAAATGAACAATGTCGCGCTAGGCGGCGAATACAACTTCGGCACCCTCGACCTGACCGGCGCGAGGCGCGTCGAGATCATGAACGGTCCGCAAAGCGCTATCTGGGGCAGTGATGCCCTGGCCGGACTGATGTACATCGATACGACGCCGAAAGAGAATGCCGTCACCGTCGATGCCGCCGGGGGAGGCATGGCCACCCGGGATGCGAGCATCACCGCGTCGCGGTCCAGCGCAAACGGACACGCCGTCTTCAGTGCCAGCCATTTCGCGACCGACGGCAACAACCTCGCGAGGATCGGCGACGAAAAGGATGGACATCGAGCCACGACGCTGCACACCAACCTTTTCCGGGATCTCGGATCGTGGAGAGTCGGCGCGGTGTTGCGCGGCGTGGAGGCGGAGGTGGAATACGATCCGACACCCTTCCCCGCCTATATCCCCGTTGACGGCGACAATCTCACGATGTCGGATCGCCGCTATATGAAGCTCGAAGCGAGCCATTCCGGCACGGAGTTCTGGGCGCCGCGCCTGACCATAACCGGCGCGCGCGCGGGAGACGAGAACATCGAAGCCAGGAGCCGAACCGAGACCTTCGGCGAGAAGACCGCCGTCACGTTCAGCAACAACTTCCCGCTTGCCGATGGTCACCGGCTGAACGCCACCGCCGAACTCGAGCGGCAGCGCTTCAAACAACGGGCGCAGGCGACCCCGTTCGGTGATCCGAACCAGGAGCAGGACACCCGAACCGCCAGCGTCGCGACGGAGTACCAGTACCGCTCCCGCAATATGCTCGCATCGCTTTCGGCCCGGCACGACGCCAACGATGAATTCGACAACGCCGCCGCCTACCATGCCGGCATTGCCTTGGCGGTGGGCGCGGGCCGCCTGTTCGCCAACGTCGGAACCGGCATCAAGAACCCGACCTTCACCGAGCGCTACGGGTATTCGCCCAATACATTCATTGGCAACCCCGACCTCAAGCCGGAACGGTCCGTCGAGTACGAAGCCGGGTACGCCACCCGGCGTTTCTCCTTCACCTACTTCGACAACAGGTTGACGGACGAAATCAACGGCTTCGCTTTCGATCCCGCGCGCGGCGGTTTCACCGCCGAGAACCGCGCGGAAAAGAGCCACCGGCGCGGTGTTGAGGTCGGCTACGACGAAACGTTCGGTTCCTACCGAGTTTCGGTCCACTACACCCATGTCGACTCCTCGGAGGCTGACGATGCCGAGATTCGCCGGCCGCGCCACCAAGGTCGCCTGGACCTCACCGGCGCCATCATTCCGTCGGTCCGGTTCAACGTCGGTGTCGCCGCCGTGGGCGAACAGTACGACAACGACTTCTCCAGTTTTCCTGCCAATCGGGTGACGCTGGAGGCCTACCAGCTCGTGCATGGCGGCCTGGACTTCCAGGTTTCGCCTCGCGCAAGGATTTACGTGCAGATGGAAAACGCGTTAGATACGGACTATGAAGACGTGTTTGGTTATCGAACTCCGGGCCGGCGGGCCATGCTGGGATTCACGCTGCGACTGTGATTGCCCTGTGAACAGGTTGTGAAAATACCGTGAATACCCGAGATACATGCAGTTTCGTCGATACGGTCTGGGACGGGGAGATCGTCCCCGCGCTCGAAGACTACGTGCGTATTCCCAACAAGTCCCCGGCGTTCGACCCGGACTGGGAGCGCCGCGGCCACATGGCCAAGGCCGTCGAGCAATTGCGCCGGTGGGCAGAGTCGTTTCCCATCGAGCGGGCCGAGATCGATGTCGTGACCCTGCCCGGTCGCACACCCACCCTCGTCGTGGATATAGAAGGCGACGCGCCGGGGAACATCCTCTGGTACGGACACTACGACAAGCAGCCCGAATTCACCGGATGGGAAGAAGGGCTTTCGCCCTGGACGCCGGTGATTCGCAACGGCCGGCTGTACGGCCGCGGCGGCGCCGACGACGGCTACGCCCTGTTCGCGAGCCTCACCGCCATCGCCGCCGCCCAGCGCCAGGGCCTGCCGCATGCACGCTGTTTCGTCCTGATTGAAGGATGCGAGGAGAGCGGCAGCTTCGACCTGCCCTTCTACATGGAGGCGTTGAGCGAAAGGATCGGCACGCCCGACCTCGTCATCTGCCTTGATGCGGAATGCGGCGACTACGAACGTCTCTGGGTGACGACCTCGTTGCGCGGCATGCTGTCGGGCACCCTGACCGTAGACGTATTGACGGAAGGCGTCCACTCCGGCGCGGCGGGCAGCATCGTACCGTCCAGTTTTCGCCTGCTGCGGCAGGTGATCGAACGCGTCGAGCGCGCCGGGACGGGCACCATTCCCGAACTCGAAGTGGAAGTCCCCGAGGACGTCCGCCGCCAGGCGGAGCAGGTTGCCCAGACGCTGGGGTCCACCGTGACCGAACGCTTTCCCTGGGCAACGGATTCACGGCCGGACACGCCGTTGGCCGGCCTCGTCGCGGCCAACACCTGGGGGCCGAGCCTCGGCGTCGTTGGCCTCGGGGGCGCGCCGGGAATCAGCGACGCCGGCAACACGCTGCGCCCGTTCACCTCCGCGAAGCTGGTATTCCGCCTGCCGCCCAGCCTCGATGCAGAAGCCGCGGCCCAGCGCATCAAGGGGATCCTGGAAAGCGATCCGCCGCCTGGCGCCGCGGTGAAGTTCGAACTCGACCCCGCGCACACGGGCTGGCACGCGCCGCCGACCGCAGACTGGCTTCGGGAATCGGCGGACGCCGCGTCGCGCGCCTTCTTCGGCCAGCCCGCGCTGACCATGGGCACCGGCGGCACCATCCCCTTCATGAAAATGCTGGGCGACAGGTATCCCGCCGTGCAGTTCGTCGTCACGGGCCTGCTGGGTCCCGGCTCCAACGCGCATGGCCCGAACGAGTTCCTCGACATCGCCACGGGCAAACGTGTCACCTCGTGCACGGCGAAGATACTGGTCGACCACGGCGCCCGGAAAGGCGCAGCGCGCCGCTAGCCGAGCAGGCGGCTGTCCTTGCCGAACTGCGTCTTCAGCAGATCCATCTGATCGCCGAGAATCCTGCCCGCATTCGTCAGCGCAAGGTATTCCGCGAAGTTCGGCACGTACGGCAGCGCGATCAGTTCCATGCCGCATTCGTGCGGCAGGCGGCTGCCCTTGAAGTGGTTGCAGCGCTTGCACGACGAGACGCAGTTGTCCCATCGGTCCTCGCCGCCGCGCGCGCGGGGCAGGACGTGATCGCGAGTCAACTCGAAGTCGACGAATTCGCCGCCGCAATAGAGGCATATGTTGCGGTCGCGCCGAAACAGCGCGGCGTTCGTCAGGGGCGGCACGCTTCGCGTGCGTTCCACGATGCGGCCCCGGCAGGCGACGATGCTGTGCACATCGAGCAGCGACCGCGTGCCATCGACGCGGGAGTGGCCACCGCGCAGGCGCAGGACGGCATCGCCCAGCGTCCAGACGACGAGTTCCCTGGCGTACAGGCACACCGCCTCCCGCCAGTGCATCCAGTCTACCGGCTGCCCGGCCACATTGAGCCGGAGAATGCGCGGCACCCGATCGAATTGTTCGAGCGTCGCCAGCATGGCCCAGTCCCCAAAAATTCGGCGCATTCTGACCAATCACCGCCGTCAACGCAAACCCTTGTCGAAACCCGGTCGAAACCCGGACTGGCTTGAGCGGAACTGGACCGATCTTCTCCTTGCCCAAAAAAAGGTAAAATTATTCGATTGCATCGTACAATTTGACACATGTGGATCGAACGTCAGGTCGAATCCCTGCTCTTGCAACGAGCGGCGACGCGGCCCGCGGTAGTGCTGACGGGCGCGCGTCAGACGGGCAAGACGAGTCTCGTCCGCCGCCTGTTTCCGAGTCATTCCTTTGTCACGCTCGATTTACCCAGCGAAGCCGAACAGGCGGAGTCCGATCCCGGGTCCTTCCTGGCACGGCATCCGCCACCGGTCGTTATCGATGAAGTGCAGTATGCGCCGGGCCTGTTCAGGCACCTGAAGGCCGTCGTCGACGAGCATCGTGACCTCGCCGGCACGTTCATTCTGACGGGATCGCAGCCATTCGGACTAATGCACTCGGTATCGGAGTCGCTCGCGGGGCGCGCCGAGATCATAGAGTTGGAACCCCTGTCCTATGCGGAGGCGAAGTCGGCACGTCCCGACCTCCGCGTCGAGGAGTTTCTCGTACGAGGGGGATTCCCGGAACTCCATGGCAATCCGGATATCGACTCGCGCGGGTTCCTGCAGTCGTACGTGGCGACATATCTCGAACGTGACTTGCGCCAGCTTCTGCACGTGTCAAGCCTGCGCGGCTACGAACGGTTCCTGCGAGCAGCGGCGCTACGCACCGCGCAGCTACTGAATCGGGCCGACCTCGCGCGGGATGTGGGTATCAGCGGGTCGACTGCGGCGACGTGGCTGGCAGTGCTGGAGGCTTCTCACCAACTCGCGATGCTCGAACCCTGGTACGGCAACCCGACGGTGTCCCTGGTAAAGAGGCCCAAGCTCTACCTTCGAGACGCCGGCCTGGCGGCATTCCTCTGCGGCATCCACACGGTGGACGACCTGCTCTCGTCGCCTCTCGCAGGCCCTTTATGGGAAACCCTTGTCTGCGCAGAGATTCGCCGCGCGCAGTCGAATCGGCACGGGCGCTGGCAGTTGAATTTCTGGCGCGACCGAAGCCGAGAAGCCGACTTCCTAATCCACCGCGGCGGCCGATTCAGACTCGCCGATGCAAAGTGGACCGAACAGCCGCGGGCGCGCGACGCTACGGCACTCCGCAAGGTGGCGACGATGCTGCCGACCGATTCCGTCGTCGACCTTACCGTGATCTGCCGCGCGCCAAACGCCTATCCGCTGGATGATCGCGTTACCGCTACTCCGCTCAAAGACCTGTGGGGCGATTGACGCCGCGCTCCGAGGCGTCCTACCCAGGCTGTCAACCCCCGCCCTGCAACTCGACGAACCTGCGGTATCGGCTGTCGGGATTGCCCATCAGCGCCTCGTGACTGCCGATGTCACGGATCTCGCCTTGCTCCAGGAAAACGATGCGGTCCGCCTGGCGGATGGTCGAGAGGCGGTGCGCGATGACGATGACGAGCCGTCCCGTGCTCGCGTCCCGCAGGGCCTGCACCAGGGCGTTTTCCGTTTGCGGGTCGAGGGCGGCGGTCGGCTCGTCCAGAATCAGGATGGGCGTATTGCGGATCAGGCCCCTCGCGATGCAAAGCCTCTGCTTCTGGCCGACGGACAACGTATCGCCTGACCGGCCGAGCACGGTGTCCATGCCATCGGGCAGCGCGCGCACGAACTCCAGCGCGCCGGCGGTCGCCAGCGCCCCAAGCATGTCCGCCTCGGTAGCTTCCGGTTGAACCATAAGCAGATTGTCGCGGATGGACTCCGACATCAGCATGTGTTCCTGGAACACGTAGGTGACCTGGTCGCGCAGGGAATCCACGTCGACCTCCTGGATATCCCGGCCGTCGAACAGCACGCGGCCAGCGTCCGGCCGAATGAACCCGGGAATGAGGTAGGCGAGACTGGTCTTCCCTGCTCCCGTCGGACCGACGATGGCGACCAGTTGTCCCGATTCAAGCTCCAGATCGATGCACTTGAGCGCTTGCCGGCCATCGGGATACGTGAAGTCGACACCCTCTATCCGCACGGCACCGGCAAAGGCATCCAAACGGGACGAGCCGCTGCCGGAATTCTCGACCGGTTGATCGATGAAGAAGAACACTCGCCTGACGGCCGCCGCGTTGCCCTGCAGTTCGATCCAGAACGTGCCCACGCTGAGCGCAGGTAATCCGAGCGAGAGGCCGAGGCCGAACAGCACTCCCCAGTCCCCGGGTGTCAGAACGCCGTCGATGATCCGATCCGTGATGAAGACATAGGCCCAGAAGCCGAACACGGCCAGCGCGACGAGGCCCGCGAAGCCGACGATGAGCTCGACCAGCTTGACGAAACGGTAGCGCCGGAACGACTCGCTGCTGCGCGCATCGATCCGTTCCTTCTCGCGCGTCATCCCACCCAGGCTCTGCACCGCCGATACGTTGCCCAGGCTCTCTTCCAGGGCATTGGTCGTGGCGGAGCCTGCGGCGCGGCTCTCCTGCTGCACGCGCCGCATGAGCCCGGAGAACGGCACGGTGATACAGAGGCCCGCAGGGATCACCGCACACGCCGCCCAGACCAGTTCCGGTGCGACATCGCCATAGGAATAGCCAATCATGTACAGCGAGATAGCCGCGCCCACGAGCGCGAAGAGCGGTTCCAGCGTCGCCCGGTAGCACATCTGCGGCAGCATCGGCGCGTCGTACATGACGCGATACACGGCGTCCCCGATACGATGGTTGTCGAGAACCGTCATCGGCAGACGCCCCATGCGCCGAAACAGTTCGGTGCGCAGGCGGTTCGTCAAACGCTGCGAAATGCGAATATGCACCAGTGTCTCGATGATGCCGAAGACGCCGGATGTCCCGCTGGCGCCCTGGCTTATGGCGTTCTCGGATTGGGTGGCGCTGTCCTCGCCCTGGGAGAATGACGCCCCCGTCTCCTCGCGGCCGAAGAGGATGAGCAGCACGAAGAGAAGGCCGGTGACCGCCGCCATGATCCCCATGGGCGACAGGTCCGCAATGGCATCGACAAAGGGCGTCACGTGCGGCGGAAACGGCACTTTGGTCTGATCGAACGGCTGTTGCAGCAAGACCTGGTCGATGACGATCTTCGCGAGCCACGACAGGTACAGACCCGGGATCAGGGCAACAAAACCAAGGCCGATCTTGCCCAGGAACAGACCGCGCGCCGCGGAGACAAGTTTCAGCGCCCGCCACAGGATCCCCGCCACTTCGAGGTTGGTGATTCGCGTGTGCGTGTCGAGGCGGTCGTCGAAGTAGGTATTCGAGGTATCCGGTGCCGCGACGTCGCTCATTCGGGCAGCTCCGACGCATCACCTTCCACTTCCGCGCCGACGTAGCGCCTGTAGCGGCCATCGGGGATCGACATCAATGACTCGTGGTCGCCGAGTTCACGGATCTCGCCGTCTTCGAGAAATGCGATCTGGTCGGCATTGCGAATGGTGGACAGGCGATGCGTGATGAGGAATACGATCCGCTCGCGCCCCCAGTCCGACAGGTTCTCGAGCACCGCGTGTTCGGTCTCGGCATCGAGCGAAGCGGTCGGTTCATCGAGGATGAGAATCGGCGTGTCCCGAACGATGGCCCTGGCGATGGACAGGCGCTGGCGCTGGCCGGTGGACAACTTGCCGCCGCGCTCACCCAGTTCCGCGTCATAACCCCGCGTCATTTCGCGAATGAATGCATCCGCGCAGGCGACCTTGGCGGCGGACTCGATCTCCCGGCGGCTCGCGTCGTCCTTCGCGTAGGCAATGTTGTCCGCCACCGTGGCCGCGAAGAGCGTGTTCTGCTGTAGGGCGATAGCCACGCCCGCGCGCAGGCTCTCTATCCGTATCTCGGGGAGCGGCACGCCATTGACGCGAATCGTTCCCCCGTCGGGGTCGTAGAGCCGCAACAAAAGCGACATCAAGGTGGACTTGCCCGAACCGGTACCACCGACGATGGCCGTGATGGTGCCGGTTTCCGCTTTGAGATCGATCCCTTTGAGCACGGGTCGCACCGGGTCGTAGCCGAACGCGACGCGCTCAAAACGGATCTCGCGGATCGGCGCGGGCAGCGGCACGGCATGATCCGCGTCGACGATGTCCGGCTTCAGGTCGAGCAGGAAAAACGCGCGGTCCAAGCCGACCCCCAAGTCCTGGATCACGCCCCACATGCCGATCAGCCCCGAGCCACTCTCGACGTAGTCCCCAGCCCGGCTGCCGGCGGCCTGAAAGGCCCCAAGGTTCCAGACCGAGAATCCGACCAGCGCCACCGCCCCCGCCATGAAGGTCGGTGTTTCCGCGATCGTCCAGCCAGCCGTCAGGTACCCTGTGCCGATGAGCAGGCCGCCGGCGATGACGATGACCAGCACTCGCATGAGAATGAACTCCGCGCGCAGGTAGAAGGCCGCATCCAACGCCAACCGAGAGTCCTCGTCGAAACGCGAACCCATCACGCGCTCGGCGCGGTTCGCCTTGACGATGCGGATGGCGGCGAAGGCCTCCTGAATTCTCGACGTGAGCGCGCTATTGGCCGTTCGGGCGCGACGGGACCGTATCTGCAATCGGGGGGTAAACCAGACCACGAGCCACAAGATCGGCAGCATCCCCGCCAAGTACAGGCCGCCCAGGATCGGACTGAACAGCCAGATGACGAGAAAGCTGAACACCACCTGTCCGATGGCGACCACCGGATCAATCGCGACCCGCTCAATGATGCTCGTGATCATCGCGCTGTCCTGGTAGACGCGATAGATGGCATCGCCGGTGCGGGCGTGGCTGTGATATCGCAACGATAGATGCTCGGCGCGCTCCATCATCGTCACCCGCAGGTACTGGTTCACCCTTTGCAGTATCCAGGTGCGGTAGTAGTTGATCGTCGGCTGGAGCAGGAAAAACAGAACCGCGACGATGACGAACACCGCGCCCAGCCGATTCCGAACCACACGCCGCTGTTCGATGTTCATCGTCGCTGCGGGATCGATCGGCCGTTCCAAGTTGTCCGCATCGTCGAACAGCGCATCGCGGGGCGCCACTTCGTCCTCTGCATCGACGCCGAGGGTGTCGGGCGCGCGGACATAGCTTTCGTCGAGCCGCAACAGCACCGCCTGGTCATGCTGCAGCTTCTCGCCGAGCAGGATCTTGTTGTTGAACAGATCGAACGCAATCAGGGTCGAGACCACGAAAACGAGTTCCAGGGCATAACGCGCCACGATCCAGGCTACGACGTGGGGAAGCTGCGGCCGCATATACGGCCATGTGCGCAACACGAGGCGACCGAGTTCGCGTACCGGTAGCGTGCTCCGCTCCGCCGCGGGGGCTGTTGGCTGGGCGAACTCGCTCACGATCTGGCGCCCGAAGACACGCACCTGCCCGCAATACTGCGCGCGGCACTGCGCTGCGCTCCGGCCCGCCTTTGACAGACGACTTGGTGACCGGCAAAGTAGCCCGCCATGCCGACCACCCTCGTCAAACTCGCCTTGATGCTGGCGCTCTCCGTGGTGGCCCTCTCTCTGCCGGCAATAGGGGGATGCCGCTCGGGGTCCGCGCCAGGCGCGCAGACGCCGAACTCACCCGACGACGAAACCGATTGGTTCTGCCGGGAGGATGGAAACTCCGGCGAGTGGAATTGCATCCAGGATGACGCGTTGGCGCGCAACCCCGAAATGGCAAAACGGGCACCAACGGACAGTTCCGACTAGGAGCGTGCGCCGTAGAATGGCACGCAGTGCCGATCAAGGCGCAGGATCCTAGGTGGGCCTGGGCGGGGGTGAAAGACGGCGCGTCCGAAGGACCGACGGATTTCATGGCGCTAGCCGGTTTCCGTTCCGGCACGGGCCGTGGCAGTGCCGGAGCCGGTGGCAGCGCCCTACAGAGCTTCGAGGATGGCCTCCGCCCTGCTGACGTCGAACTGACCCGGGCCCTCTACCGCCAACTTGGTTACGGTGCCGTCCTCGACCACCATCGCGTAGCGTTGCGACCGCGTCCCGAGACCGAATCCCCTGCCATCCATTTCAAGACCCAGTGCCTTGGTAAAGTCGCCATTGCCGTCGCCCACCATGGTGATGCCGCCCGCGTCGCGTTCCTGACCCCACGCGTCCATCACGAATGCGTCGTTGACGGCAACGCAGACAATGCTGTCCACGCCCTTCCCCCTGATGGCGTCCGCGTTGACGACAAAGCCCGGCAGATGCTGTTCGGAACATGTCGGGGTGTACGCGCCGGGCACCGCAAACAGCACGACTTTCTTGCCGCTGAACAGTTCACTTGTCGTGACCGCCGCCGGAGCGCCATCGCGAATCATGTGCATTGTCGCCTCGGGAAGTCTGCCGCCTTCTTGAATTGCCATATCCGTATTTCCTGTGGAGTCGTTGCTTCGGATTGGCGAACGAGTGTAACGGCGAAGATGGAACCGGTTCAATTGCGGCCGACATGGTCTCACTTTCCACAACGGAGCGAGGAGGGGACATTTCTGCTTGCGTTGACAGGACCGGCCGCCCGTACTTACCCTTTCCCGCAACGTAGACATCAACATCAGAACCGTGAAGGGGAGGAATCCTCTATGTTCAAGCGGATCTGGCTGGCGGCGCGACGATGGCTTCTGCTCGCGTCCACGATCGGAACGGCGCACGCGCAGGAATCGCACGAGGCCCGATCAACTTTCGTGTTCTATTCACTGGTGGCGGATCTGGCCGCCGAAAATCCCGGCGTCGCCAAGCAGTTCCTGGTCGGGGAACTAGTGTTCCGTCAAGTCTAAAGATGCGAGTGTAGCTGCGAGGGATTTTGGTTCCTGGCGAGGCGCGACGACGCCGTGTGGCAGGCACCACACAAGGAGGAGCAACAAAGTCCAGGGGGCAAAAAGACCCGCAGATGCCCGCAGATTTGGGCTTGACGGAGCACTAG
>CAZFGB010000026.1:0-16082 GCA_964518405.1 uncultured Pseudomonadales bacterium
CCATGCGCCCGACCATCCTCTCTTTGAGCTGGCCGAGGGTGCCGCGCCGGCGGAAGGTGGCCATGGCGCGGCGCAGCGCATCGGCCTCGTCCGGCGTGAGCCCCATGGCCTTGCCCACGTCCCGCGCCGCGCTCCGCCCCCGGTAGCTGATGACGGTGGCGGCGAGGCCGGCGCGCGCGCGGCCGTAGCGGCCGTAGATGTACTGGATCACCTCCTCGCGCCGCTCGTGCTCGAAGTCGACGTCGATGTCCGGCGGCTCGTTGCGCTCCTTCGAGATGAAGCGCTCGAACAGGAGGTGCATGCGCGACGGGTCCACCTCGGTGATGTGCAGGCAGTAGCAGATCGCCGAGTTGGCCGCGGAGCCGCGGCCTTGGCACAGGATGTTCAGGGAGCGCGCGTACCGCACGATGTCGTGCACGGTGAGGAAGAAGTGCTCGTAGGCGAGTTGCCTGACGAGTTCAAGCTCCTTTTCGACGAGAGCGGTGACGTCGTCCGGCACGCCGTCCGGCCAGCGCTCCGCGGCGCCCTCGTATGTGAGCCGGCGCAGGTGCTCGTGGGCTTCGACGCCGGTTGGGACCAGTTCTTCCGGGTATTCGTAGCGCAGTTCGTCGAGGGAGAAGTCGCAGCGCCGGGCGATGTGGACGGACTCTTCCAGCATCTCTTCGGGGTAAAGCTCAAGCAGGCGGTCGATGGGGCGCAGGTAGCGTTCGCCGTTGCCCTGCGCGGCGGTGCCGAGTTCCGCGACTGTCGTTTTGCCGGCGATCGCGGTGAGCACGTCCTGCAGGGGCTTGCGGTGCGCCGCGTGCATGTGGATGTCGTCGCTGGCGACGATGGGGAGATCGAGGCGCGTCGCCAGGGTGAGGGCGTTGGCGGTCTTGTCGAGGTCCGTGGGTTCGAGGAAGAGTTCGAGGGCGATCCAGAGATGCGGCAGGCGGTCGCGGAGCAGGCGGCCTTCGGCCATCAGGTCGCCGATGGGTTTCACGCCGGGGATCCAGAGCGCGAAACATGCATCGACCGCTGCTCTTTCGGGTCCGAGGTCTTCGAGGCTTAGCGCGTATTCGCCCTTGGGGCTGCGGCGGCGCGCCTTGGTGATGAGTGATCCGAGCTGGCCGTATGCGAGGCGGCTCGGCGCCAGCAGCACCAGGTGGACGCCCTCGTCGAGGCGGAACTCGGCGCCGACGATGAGGTCGATGCCGTGGCCCTCTTCCCGGCACGCCTTCGCGGCCATGTGCGCCCGCACCGCGCCGGACACGGAGCACTCGTCGGTGATGGCGATGGCGGCGTAGCCGAGATCGTGGGCGCGCTTGACGAGTTCCTCCGGGTGCGATGCGCCGCGCAGGAAGCTGAAGTTCGAGATCGCGTGCAGTTCGGCGAACGCCGGCTGCGGTTTTTCTGGCGAATTCTCAGGCGAAGTAGCCATGGAGGAACCATGCTCCCTGTGCGTTCCGGCCGTCTTCGCTTCGCCGTTCTCCGCCGGACTTCCGGTTTGCGTATATCCAGCACTGCGCGCCGCTCTTGTGCACGGCGATGAAGTAGTCCCTGGCGACGGTCTCGTCCCACCAGCCGGACTCGATGCGCTCGGGACCGCTCAAACACCGGAATTGGTCGATGTCGATGCGGCGGGGCGGTTCGAACAGCCATAGCGGCCTCGGGTGGAATGACCCTTCCGGAGGCGCGCCGCGTTTCGCGTTGGGCGAGCGCGGCGTCCAGGCGAACTCGGGACGATGGTCGTCCGAGAGCGCCAATCCCTGCAGGGCGTCCCTCCCGAGGCGCGCCGAAATCAGGTCGACGAGTTCCATCGGCAGGCCCTCGGACACCTGTTCCGCGCCGAAGAGATCGGCGGGGCCTATCTGGTCCGGACGCACCGGTTCGGCGGCTGCGACGGCGAGGCGGATGCTCATCACCTCTTCCGGCACTTCCGCGCCTTCGAGCGCAAGTTTGCTCACGGCCAGGATGCCCTTGGCGTCGAGTCGGGGGTCGGCGAATTTCGCCGTCAGTTCGCATCCGTCTCGCGCGCTGCCGCCGAGCGGCTCGAAGCGCCATGTCAGGCTGCGGACGCCGATCTGTTTCGCGGAGAGCCAGGTGGCGAGTTCCGAGACCAGGCGGCGCATGGGGAAGAGCAGCGCTTCCTTGTCCGGGATCGGTTCGATGAGGTGCAGGGACGAGGAGAACTTCTCCCTCGGAACGATGGGGCGCACCGGGTCCGGCGCATCGCCGGCGAGGCGCGCCAGGTAGTCCGTAAGTCGAGGTCCGAAGCGCGCGCCGAGTTCGTCCCGGGGCAGGTCCAGGAGCTGGCCGAACTGGAATATGCCCATGTTGGCGAGCCGCTCGATGTCCCGCGCGTCGATCTCGGCGCCCGCGCATTCGAGCGGCGCGGCGCGCAGCGCGTCGAAGCTCCTGTCGGCGGCGACGTTGGGAATCCCTGCGCGGGCGAGGACCATCGACGCCGCCGGTGTGTGCGCGGCGGCGATCCGAGTCGCGTGTCCCAGCTGTTGCAGGAGCGCGAGGAGGCTGGCGGCGAGCGATTCGGCGCCGCCGAAGAGTTTGAGGCTCGCGCCCGCATCGAGCACCAGGCAGTCCTCTGCGGGCATGCCGACCCGGGGGGAGTATCGGTATGCGGCTTCCGCCAGCAGGCGCAGGCGTCTGGCCTCCTCGTCGGTGTCGCGGTTGAAGTGCCTGAGATTGGCAGTGATGCTGCGGGCGGTGGCCAGCGTCGAGCCGAGGGCGATGCCGGCGTCTCGCGCCGGGACGTTCATGAGCGACACCCCCTTGCCGTCCATGAGCACGGTGGGACGGACGAGCTCGTCCGGCCTTGGGGGATATCGGCGCTCGAAGATTTCGAGGCCGAGATACGGCAGGTGAACGCCGTACCAGAGGACGGTGGGTTGCGCGAACGCCGGCGCTGCTTGTTCGCGCCGATCGCGTTGATCGCGCGGCAGTCTGGCGGCGGCCTGTCCCATGTCTGATTCGGCTACGCGCCTTGGCTACGAGGCCGTGCGATAGCCGCCCGCGTTTGCGTGGCGCCAGAACGCGAGCTGCTCTCCGACGGCCGCGCGCTCGCGGCGGATGGGCGCATGGCCGATGTCGAGCGCGATGCGCGAAGTGGGCCAGCCGCCCCGGCGCTTCAGGATGGTGAACGCCAGTCGGTCGCATCTCCCCGCCGGTTCGCTCTCGACCAGGATGCGAAGCTCCGCCATCGACGCCTTGTCGGCGGCCGAGGCGGGACGGAACAGCGTTGTCCAGGTGCGTCCCGTCACCGCCGCGAGCTGCAGGCGGCGGATATCGGTGGTCGTGAGCGCCGACTCGTCGAGCCAGGCGAGGGCGACGCTCGACGCGCCGGTCTTCAGCGCCTGCTCGAGCGCCCACAGCGCTTCGCGATGGCTTTTCGGATGGACCAGCAGCACCTTGTTCACATCGATGCCCGCCCGGGCGAGCGCCGGCGCGTAGGGCACGAAGGGCGGGTTGATCCAGGTGATCCAGCGCGCCTCGTTGCGGCTCACGCGCGTCAGGGCGGATGCCAGCAGCCGCAGCTCCCCGACGCCGTGGACGTCGCACAGGAGTTCCATCAGGCCCGCGGCGGGCCAGCCGCCGCCGTGCAGCAGTTCGTCGAGCTGCGCGAATCCCGTGGCGTGGTTGTTCGCGGAATTGAGGCGCCGATTCGGGTCCGTCGCGAGTTCGCGGGCCCTCCAGAGATCCGGGTGATCCGGCAAGCGAGGTTGGATATGCATTACTGTGTTTCCATACAGGGGCCGGACAGGCTACCCTGTATCGATATACAGTATCAAGTCATGGTTTGGCGGTAGTGTTCTTCGGCGGCGGCTTACACAAGATGCAGTGGTGGAGCACATCAGCGTCCGTGAACGCTGATGCAAAAGGCGCATCTGACATGCGTACTATTCGAGTGATCAGGACTGGGTGCAATGGCCTAGTGACGATGGTTTGTCAAAGAGGGAGCCATCGACGCCACCCTCGTTGACAAGTGACATAGTGCATATTACGGTTCGCCATGATAAGGAGCTTCAGGAGCAGGACGCTCAGGCGATTTATGGAACGCGGCGACGCACAGCGCATCCACGCTGAGCACCGTGAGACCGTACGCGATATCCTGGCGCGGTTGAATGCTTCTGCAGTTCCAGGCGACATGGATCTGCCCGGTTTCCGATTGCATCCCCTTAGGGGCGAATACGCAGGGTTCTGGGCAGTGACGGTACGCGCCAACTGGCGGATCGTCTTCCGTTTCGAAGAGGGCCATGTCGTCGATGTCGACTACCTGGATTATCACTAGAGGGGTTCCGCCATGCTCATGCACAACCCGCCTCATCCCGGTGCATTCATCAGGCGCCAGTGCCTGGAACCCCTCGGATTGACGGTAACTGAAGCGGCGAAAGGACTTGCGGTGTCGCGCAACACATTCTCCATGCTTCTCAACGGCCGCCTCGGCATTTCTCCCGAAATGGCTATACGGTTGTCGCAAGCCTTCGGCGGCAGTCCTGAGAGTTGGTTGCAACAGCAGATGCAATACGATCTCTGGCACGCACAGCAAAACCGGGAAGAGATTGCGATCCGTAAATTTGTGGCCGCTTGATTGACCGTCACCGGTTCAACCGCGGACAGAACAAACGATGACGAAATCGTCCATAGCGTTTTTCCCCACTCGTTTCGAGGAGTGTTGACGGATGCAAAGCGCGCCCGCCGTCAAGGACATCCTGCTCGCCGGTGCCGGTCACAGCCATGTCCAGGTCCTGCGCCGGTTCGGCATGCGTCCCGAGCCTGGACTGCGCCTCACCATCATTGCGCGCGAAGTCGAAACCCCTTATTCCGGGATGTTGCCCGGGCATGTCGCGGGCGTTTACGAGGCGGGCGAACTGCATATCGACGTCGCGCGCCTGGCGCGTTTCGCGAACGCTAACTTCATCGCGGGAGAGGTGACCGGCGTCGAGCCCGACCAGAACCACGTCCTGCTGCGCGGCCGTCCGCCGATGCGCTACGACATCCTATCGATCAACACCGGCGGCGTTCCCGGCGGCGGCCTCGAACCCGCCGAATGGATCACGCCGGTCAAGCCGATCGGCCGCTTCCTGCCGCGCTGGCGGGCGGTGGCGGAGCGGCTTGCGAAAGAGACCGTGCGTCTCGTCATCGTTGGCGCCGGCCCTGGAGGCGTGGAGCTTGCACTCGCCGTGCGCACCCGTTTTCCGGATACGTCGCATTGCGTCGTTGTCACCGCCGACCGGGACATCCTGCCCGGTCATTCGGGTGCCGTTCGGCGCAGACTGCGCGCCCTGCTGCGGGAGCGGGACGTCGAAGTCATCACCGAGTTCTTTGCCGAGGGCGCTGACGCTGGTTCGGTGCGCGCCCGCGATGGCCGCGCGATCAACCACGACCATGTCTTCTGGGTGACCGGCGTGGACGCATCCAACGCCTTTTCCAATAGCGGACTTGCGACGGACGAGCGTGGTTTCATCTCGGTCAATCGCTACCTTCAGTCGACCTCCCACGAGAACGTCTTCGCGAGCGGCGATGCGGCTGCGATGCAGGGCCAATCCCGGCCCAAATCAGGCGTATTCGCGGTGCGCCAGGGTCCGGCGCTGTCGGACAACCTGAGGCGCTATGCATTGGAAAGGCCACTGCGGCGCTACCGGGCACAGTCCAGGGCGCTCGCGCTGATCGGTACAGGGCAGGGCAATGCGGTCGCCTCGAGGGGTGCCTTCCATGCTTCGGGTCAGTGGGTCTGGCGCGTCAAGGACTGGATCGACCGTCGTTTCATGCGGCGTTTCCAGGATCTGCCGGAGATGGCGGAGGACGAACCGAAGCTTGCTCTGGCGTTGCGGCCGGACGCGCCGGAAACCATGCGCTGCGGCGGCTGCGGCGCGAAACTCGGCGCCGACCTGCTTACGCGCGTGCTGCGGCGCCTGCCCGAACGCGAAGATCCCGCGCTGTTGCAGGGCATCGGCGACGACGCCGCGGTCATTGAGTTCAGGCACCCGACGCTGGTCGCGACCTGCGATGCCTTCCGCGCCATGATCGACGATCCCTACCGGTTCGGCCGTATCGCCGCGCACCACGCGCTGAACGACCTCTACGCCATGAACGCCGTGCCGCGCTATGCGCTCGCCATCGTCACCGTGCCTTCCATGGCCGATGCCCTGATGGAAGAGGAGCTGTTCCAGGTCATGTCGGGAGCCGTGGCGGTATTCGATGAACAGGGCGTCAGCCTGGCCGGCGGGCACTCCGCCGAAGGCGTCGAGCTCTCAGTAGGGTTCGCGGCTTTCGCCGGAGGCGGCGAGCGGTTGCTGGCGAAAGGCGGGCTGCACGTGGGCGACCGCCTGATCCTGACCAAGCCCATCGGCACCGGCGTGATCCTGGCGGGCGCGATGCGCGGCAGGGCAGCGGGTCCCGACCTGATCGAGGTCATGGACACGA
This sequence comes from uncultured Pseudomonadales bacterium, assembly GCA_964518405.1. GTDB lineage: Bacteria > Pseudomonadota > Gammaproteobacteria > Pseudomonadales > Azotimanducaceae > VXNE01. The sequence continues at coordinate 6,421 of CAZFGB010000026.1, forward strand.
TGGACGTGTCGAGCGCGGCGGCGGCACGCACTGTCGCCGAACACGGTGCGACAGCATGCACTGACGTCACCGGGTTCGGCCTGGCCGGACACCTGAGCGAAATGACGCGGGCGTCCGGCGTCGGCGCTGTGCTGCACCTGGAATCGATTCCGTTTTTCCCCGCCGCGCTGGAACTGATGCAGACCGGGATCGAGAGTTCCCTGCAACCTAACAACCAGCAGGCGCTGGACGACTTCATGACCGAAGGATGCGGTCGCGACGGCCCCGAGTTCCGTTTGCTCGCGGACCCGCAGACGGCGGGCGGACTGCTCGCAGGGGTGCCGGCGTCGGCGTCGGAAGCGTGCGTGAATGCCTTGCGCAGTTGTGGCTACGCGCGCGCCGCCGTGATCGGCACCGTTAAGGACGGTCCCCTGACAATCAGAAGGCGGGGAGATGTCGTCGCATAACGCGGGCGCTCAAGTGCAGTGCGCCGGCATTCAAGCGCTTGGCGACGCGAGTTCCGGGCACTCCTCGGCGGCAGGGTCGCTGGCGCGAAAGTGCTCGACTCGACCGTCGGGCCACTTGCGCGTGATCGTGTCGTCGGCCAGCACGTGATGTTCAATGACCCCATTGGGCCACTCGGTGATCACGCGTGAGTCGTCGTCCGGGGTCATGTAGACGAACGCCTTTCCTTGCTCAAAGCACATGCGCCGCGAATCGGTCCCGGATCCGGTCTTGGGGAAATCGGGCCACGAATCTTGTTCGTCAGGCTGCATCAGGAACCTCCGCAAGTCACGGCATCACGACGTTGGGTCACTCCTCCAGCACACTCGCGACCTGTCCACGGCTCGCTGTGCGACTAAGAAGTTTGAATCGCGACAAATGCGGTAGCGCGACGAGTGAACAGGGCGAGTCCGCGAGGTGGTACTTCCGTATTTGAGTGTTTCCCCACTTGGCCGCCACAGACCTGTCGAGTTTTCCGTCGAGCATTTCGATCAGAACATCCGCTACCGGCTTGCCGGAACAAATCAAAACCTTCAGGCTGCTCTGCACACGAAACGCCGCCTTCCAAAACGCGCGGCCTATAGCCAGATTCTGGTGATCCCTCAACGGATTCCACTCCTTCGTACGGTACGGTGCGAGTACGCCGCATAACACGCGATCCGGAGATACCCGCATCAGCTCGCAGAGTTGGAGATATTGTCCCGTGAGGGCTGATTTCGTGGTGTCTCGCTCGATGACGTAGGAGTTGCCGCGCTCATCGCTGACCGTTCGCACATCGGCGCCATCAGGGGTTCTAGCGCCCGGATTCATCGACAAGAACGCGACCTCGCAACCTTCGAATAGAGTCGACCACGGGCAGTAGAGCAACTTGAATCCGTCGGTGTAGCCGCAACTTGACTCCAGCTCGACAAGGCGCGTTTGCCACTCATCCCGCTCCAGTTCCCCGACCCGTTCATCGTCCATCGTGTTGCTTGGCAAGATGACGGATTCGGCGCGAAAACGCTCCGCATACTTGCCTCGAACACCGCGCACGAGAAACTGGGACAGTTCGTATTCTGGACGAAGATCGTCGTTCATCTCGTCACAGGCTTCCTTCTTTATATTGCTTTCGTCCTGTTTGTATTTAGAAAAAACTCGCCACCGCCGGCCTGAACCGGTCCATGTCCACCAAAAACGAGTCGTGTCCCTGGATCGAGGGCAGCACTCGGAAATCGAGATCGGGCACTGTCGCCTTCAGCCCTTCGGCCAGTTCGCGCTGCTGCGCTAGCGGGAACAGAAAATCCGTCTCCACCCCAATGACCAACGCGCGTTCGGCGTGCACCCGAGCAAGGCCGGCTTCCAGGCTCCCACCGTGGTCGCAGACATCGAACAGGTCCATCGCTCGTGACAGGTACAAATAGCAGTTGGCGTCGAAGGTGCCGATGAATCGCACCGCGTGGGCCTCGAGGTACGACTCGACCTCGAAGTCGATGCCGAAGGTTTCCCGCGCGGGCTCGTCCGTGGCGCGCTCGCGGCCGAAGCGCACGGTCCATTCGGCGGATGACCGGTAGGAGATCATGCCGAGCTTGCGCGCGAGCCGCATGCCTACCGTCGGCGGCTCTTCCAAAGCGTAATTGCCGCCGCGCCATGCCGGATCGGAACGCACGATCTCGCGCTGCAGCGAGCGCACGGCGATGGAGAACGGCAGGCTCCGGGCGGCGGAGGAGATGAGGACCAGTCCGGTGGCGGCGCCCGGATGCAGCATGGCGAAAGCCAGCGCGGTCATGCCGCCCATGGAGGCGCCGACGACCGAATGCAGCCGGGAAAGTCCCAGGGACTCGATGACGGCGCGGCCGGCGTTGGCGATGTCTTCGAGGCAGAGCATCGGGAACGTGAGCCGATAGGGGTCCCCTGTCGTCGGATCGATCGAGGCGGGGCCGGTGGATCCGAAACAGCTTCCTAGGGAATTGACGCAGACCACGAAGTAGCGGTTTGTGTCGATCGGCTTGTCCGGCCCGACCATGTCCTCCCACCACCCGGTGGTGGGGTCGAGCGGCGACGAGGCGGCGTGCGCGGAGGGCGACAGGCCGGTGAAGAGCAGCACCGCGTTGTCGCCGGCCGCCGAGAGTTCGCCCCAAGTCTCGTAGGCGATCTCGACCCGCGGCAGGACGCCCCGCATCATGCGGAACGGCCGCCCGATCTTGAGGTACTTCCGCGCGTCGCTCACGGCAGGGGTTCGAGCAGGTAGCAGAGGCAGTCCGCGCGGGCGGCGCGGAGGTCCGTCGTGAACATGGAGGGAATGACCGGGCGCCGCAGCCGAATCTTCCCGTCGGCCGTTTCGAGGAAGCGGGAGGTCACGTCCGCGCCCGACTCATCGACTGCCTTCAGCCCCTGGCCGTTGCGGACGTTCGCGATGACCGTGCCGCCTTCGGCGCGTTGGAAGTTGAATGCCTCGAACTCCTCCCGCGGCATCACGGCGCCATCCTCCCCGTCGATCAGCACCCGCGCGAGGTTCCGATAGAGATCAAGCTGTCGCGCAGAGGCCCGGGGCGGTTCGCGCCAACGGAAGGCCGCCTCGATGTAGGCGCCGGCGCGTTCGATGCTTGACGGATCGCGCGCCACGCCGACCTCGATGGTCACCGCGGTGCAGAACTCCGAGAAGCGTCGCGTCTGCACGCCCGGATGGTCGATGACGATGGCGCGACGCGCGAAGGCTGCGGCCGCGCCCAGGGAGCGCTCGTCGATGCGCGTGACGACGCTGTAAGGGGGATTGCGGCCGGTGTTGTTGTGGATGTCGATGGCGGCCAGCGGTTCGGCGGCGATGGCGCGCTCGGTGACCTCCTGCGCGATGCCGGCTTCCGGCGAGTCGCCGCCCTCCCAGGCGCGATTGAAGTCCACGTGGTTTTCGAGCTTGCGAACGTTCTGCCGCGCCGCATCCACATTGGCGATGAACAGCACCAGGGGCGGCGCGGACCTTGCGCGAAGGAACGCCCGCATGGCCTCCCATCCCGACGTCTCGTCGCCGTGCTGCAGAACGGTGATGAACAGAGTGCCTTTTCGTCCGCCGCTAAGGTCGAACAGCGTGGGCCCGGAGAGGACATCCCGCAGTTGCGCCGATGGACATTCCAGGAGACCGTCGGGGAGCGACTTGTAGGTGGAAAGGTGGGTGGACAGGCGTCCGGCGCTCATAGACTCCACTCGTGCACCGGTTCTCCCGACTCCTGTGCCTGGACGTAGGCATTGGTCAACGCGCCGAAATCGGTGCCGTATTTCTCCACCCACCGGCGCTGCCACGCGGCGCCATTGGTGTTCTTCTCGACCCGATCGGAGACGATGCCGAGAAAGCGGTCGATGTCGTCGTCCGGTATATCGAGCTTGGCCAACGCGTCGCTGGCCGCCGGCAGGAGCTCTTCCAGCAGCAGTTCCCGCGCTCCCCGCATACCGCGGCGCCAGCGCAGCCGGGCGTCGAGCCCCTGCTGGGCGGCGGCATAGAAGTTGTAGCGCGCCGCGCCGAAGTCGAGTTCGGACTCTATCGGCGTCTCGGCGTCCGCGAGCGACCGCACGAGTCCCAGGAACATCGCCGCGTTGCCGATGCAGTCCGCGATGGTCGGTCCCGCGGGAACGACGCGGTGCTCTATGCGCAGGTGCGGCTGGCCGTCGAAGTCGAAGCCGAGGAGCGGCCGGTTCCAGCGCCAGATGGTGCCGTTGTGCAATCGGATATGGCTGAGCTTGTGAGCCGGTTCGCCGGTCGGGGAGGGCAGCAGGATCGGGTGCTCGGCGAGATTCTCCCTGAAGATTTCGAACAGCGAGTCGTCGGCGTATCCGCTGCCGAAGCTCACCCGCGCCGGGGTGCGCGGCCCCACCGACACCGCCTGCTCGAACAGCGGGATGCGGGTTTCCTGCCACAGCGACTTGCCGAACAGGAACGGAGAGTTGGCGGCGAGGGCCACCATCGGCGCCGAAGCGGCCAATGCGGCGTTGTAGGTGCGCGCGGCGAGGTCCGGCTGGCATTGCAGGTGGATCTGAAACGACGTGGTGGCCGCCTCGAGCATCACGTCGTCGTGCGACAGCCGCAACGTGTCGGCGCCCTCGATATCCACCAGCACGGGCGCGCCGTTGCGCAGCGCCAACACGCGATCGTTCAGCGCCTGGTAGCGCACCATGTTCGACATGGAGCCGGAATTCAGCAGGCCCGGGCTGATCGTAGGCAGGATGCCGATGATCGCCAGCTGGAGGTCCTGCGATCGCGCCGCCTGCCGGCAGGCGTCCCAGGTGGCGGCGAGTTCGTCGTGCAGACGCGCGAATACGCGCCCCGTCATGGCGCAGGGACTGCCGTTCAGTTCGATGTTGAACGCGGCGAGTTCGGGCACGACGAGGGGATTGCCGAGGTTGTCCAGAAACGCCTCGTTGTCGGCGGCGGGTTGGCCTGCCTTGTCCACCAGCCACGCTTCGAGTTCGAAGCCCGCGATGTCGCCGCGGTGACTGAAGCCGTCATGCGCGAACAGGTTCCCGACCAGGTCGGTCTCCTGGTCGAGATGCCGCCGGAACCGCGTAAAGTCCTCCGCATCGAAGTGCCGCCGCGCGATTTCGTCGCCCATGCTCTCCGTACCCTCGCCCGGATTCGCCCGAATTCAACAGCTTACCAGCATGCGGACCAAGATCGCAGTTGCCGCACTGTCCAACGCGAAGTGAGGGTGAAGCGAAGGGCCGATTCCAACGCGAAGTGAGGGTGAAACGGGTGTTCTACGCATCATTCGGGGATGATCGGGAGACGCGGCGGCTACGCACCATCGGGCAGTTTCGCGCCTTCGTCGAAGGCAACGAGGCGGTGGACTTCCGGCCAAGGGATCGGGACGAGGCGTACGGCTTCGCGCGGGACACGCTGGTGGAGCGCTTCGGCTACCGTTGGCTGGGCAAGCGCGACAAGGGAACGGTTCTGCGGTTTCTCGTCGTCTCGACCGGCTTCTCGCTCAAGCAGACGGAGCGCCTGGTGCGGCAGTGGCGGGAGACCGGGACGATCCGGGACCGGCGGAGGGTCCACGCTCCATCCGTTCGGGGCGGACTCAAGAAAAGCGCGCCGGCGAGAACGGCGTCGGGTCGATGTGGGTTGTTCTTTCGCCGACGATTTCTGCGACCAGCCTTCCGGTGGCGGGCGCCATGGTCACGCCCAGCATGTGGTGGCCGGTTGCCAGCACGGCGTTCTCGAGTCCGGGCACCGCGCCGATGACGGGAAGGCTGTCCCAGGTCATGGGCCGCCAGCCGCACCAGGTCTCGAGGACCTCGTCGCCCGCCGGTTCGCGGAGATAGTGCCGCGCCGAGTCGATCAACTGGCGGATCCGCCGCGGCGGGATCGTCGCGTCGAATCCCGCGAACTCCATCATCGAACCGAGGCGCAAACCGTCGTTGAACGGCGTCGCGGCGACACGGTGCTCGGCGAACAGCATGGCGCGGCGCGGACAGGTCTCCGGCCGGGTAGTGGTGATCGAGTAGCCCTTGCCGGGTTCGATGGGGATCCGGCATCCAAGCTTCGCCGCCACTGACGTGCTCCAGGCGCCACTCGCGAAGACGTAGTGGTCGGCGGTGACCGCGCCCGTGCCGGTGAGGAGCCGCGTGATCTTCCCGGCGGTCGTTTGGACATCCTGCACGCGACGGTTTTCCTCGAACCGCACGCCCCGCGACGTGAGCCAGCGGCTCCAGTTCGCAGCCAGCGCATCGGGCCGCAGAAACGCATCGCCCTCGTAGAGGAAAGCACCCGCAGGACCCGGGCGCAGCGCCGGGTCGAACTCCGGCAGTTCGCTGCCTTCAATCCGTCGCGCCGCGACGCCGAAGGTATCGCGAAGCATTGCGTCCTGGGCGGCGAACCGCGCCATGCCGCGCCGAGTCCGCAGGACGTAAAGCATTCCGAGGGGCTGCCACTGGGCCTCGAACTCGGGTTCCGCGAACAATCCCCGGTATTCGCGCATCGAGGCGTCGAGGATCGACTTCAGCGCGCGGCCGGCAGACAGCGCGTGCCGGTGGTTGCAGCGCCGCGCGAACTCCCAGAACCACCGCAGGAGCCTTGGCCGCCACTGGGGTTTGACCCGGAACGGCGCCCGGGGATTGACGAGCGATCCCAGCGCCGCAAGGAGATTCGCCGGTTCGTTCAGGGGCAGCACGTGGCTCGCGGAGATGTGCCCGCAGTTGCCGCGGGAACAGCCGCCGCCGATGCGGTCCTGGTCGATGACGGTGACGGCATAGCCGGCCTTGGACAGGTAATGGGCGCAGGCGATGCCGACGATGCCTCCGCCGACGATGGCGACGCGGTCGGCCATGTCAGCCGATACCGTAGCGGAACGGGTCCCGCGGATTGCGGATCAGGGTGGTATCGCCGCAGACAAACGCTTCGCCGGCGATGCTGGGAACGATCGCCCCCTCGGCGCTGCGCTGGTAACGCGCCGTGAAGCGCGAGCCGATCAGGCTTTCCTGCACCCAGTCCTCGCCGGGCCGCAGTTCGCCGTCGGCCGCGAGGCAGGCGACCTTGGCGCTGGTTCCCGTGCCGCAGGGCGAGCGATCATAGGCGCCGCCGGGGCAAAGCACGAAATTCCGGCAGTCGGCATCGGCGGAAACAGGGGGACCGAACAATTCGATGTGATCGATCTCGGCGCCGTCGCGCCCCGTGACGCCGTCGCGCACCAGGGCCGCCTTGATGCGCCTCGCGGTCTCCGTGAGTTCGGGTTCGGCCTCGAGCGAGATGACCGGCAGGCGGGCGACCGAAGCCGCGTCGACGAGAAAGAACCAGTTGCCGCCCCACGCGATATCCCCCCGCACGGTACCGATGCCCTCGACGTCGACGGCGACGCCCGACCGATAACGGTAACTCGGGACGTTCTCGATGGTGGCTTCGTTGGGCGAGCGCAGGGCGATGGAGACGGTCCCAACCGGGGTATCGAGGCGCAGTTCGCCGGCTTCGACCCTTCCCAGGTGCGCCAGGGTGACCGCTACGCCGATGGCGCCGTGGCCGCACATGTTGAGGTAGCCGACGTTGTTGAAGAAGATCACGCCCGTCGCGCAGTTCGGATCGGTCGGCGCGGTGAGGAGCGCCCCCACCAAGGCGTCGGACCCGCGGGGCTCGAGGATCACCGAGCGCCGAAAGTCGTCGTGGTGTTCCGCGAAACGTCGCAGCCGCTCCGCGATGGGGCCGCTGCCGAGGTCCGGTCCACCGCTGACCACGACCCGCGTGGGCTCGCCGGCGGTGTGGGAGTCGATCACGCGCAGGTCGCTCACCCGCGTCCTCCATGCCAAGAATCCCACCAGCGTCGAAACCGCGCCCAATGCGCATCGACGAAGGCCCGCTGGGAGGGGCTCAGCTCGTCGTCGGGATTGATGGCGCGCGCGTACTCGGAGTTCCCTTCGAGGACCATCATGCGCTTGAAGTAGAGCACCAGGTCGGGTCCCTCGTCGAACCTGGCCAGCACCGAGAGCGCTTCGTCGAGTTCCCCGGCCAAGCGCAGGGCGTATTCGTCGCCGGCGGCGGCCTTCTCGCAAAGCTCGACCAGGCGCAGGACCGCTGCCGGGAACACGTTGCCGATGCCGGTGATCGCGCCGCTCGCGCCGCAACGCACGATGCCGTGCAAGACCTGAGTGTCGACACCCACCACCAACTCGAGGTCGGATCGGCCCGACGTGATGTGCTCGGCCGCATAGTCGAGGGACTCGGCGCCGCCGAACTCCTTGAAGCCGACCAGGTTGTCGAACTCCCCGGCCAGGTCGAAGAACAGCTCGGCCCTGGTCTCGAAGCCGTAGTAGGGGCTGTTGTAGATGACGGCGGGAAGTTCGCCGCCGGCGCGCAGCACCGCGGCGAAGTGCGCGCGTTGCGCGGCGGCCGAAGTCCCGCGGGAGAGGACCCGAGGAACAATCATGAGGCCGGCGGCGCCGATCTCCCGGGCATGGGCCGCCAGGGCGGCCGCTCGGGCGGTGCTCTGGGCCCCGGTACCGACGACCACCGGCACGCCTGCATCCGCCAGCGCCTCGACCCCTTCCCGGCGTTGCCTGTCTGACAGCAGCGGCCATTCGCCTACGGAACCGCAATAGACGACGCCCCGCATCCCGGCGCCGACGAGTTCCGCGCCCTTTGCCGCGAGCGTTTCGAAATCCGGCTCGCCGTTCGCATCGCAGGGCGTCATGAGGGCCGGCAGACAGCCAGCGAAGACGGACTTGGTGTCGGACATGATGCTCAAGTCGAGATTGACTCTGACAAGCTAGCAGCCTGTCGATCTTGCCGCTAGCGCCATAAAACCTGTCGCTTCGCCTGCGCCATGTCCCGTGTCGTTCACGGTCGATCAGCACCGCTATCGCATGAAGTCGGTTAGGATGCCCGGCATGCGTATCGCAACGTGGAACGTGAACGGGCTGCGCGCCCGCCTGGACTTCATCCGCATCTGGCTGGAGCAGCGTGAGCCGGACATTGTCGGTTTGCAGGAGATCAAGGTGGAGGCCGATGACTTCCCGCAGGCGGACTTCGCGGAACTGGGATACGAAGTTGTCCTGCACGGGCAGAAGGGTTGGAACGGCGTCGCCGTGCTTTCCCGCCTTCCCATCGAAGACAGCTTCCATGGCCTGCCGGGCCAGGAGGACATGGGGGCGCGGCTCGCCGGCGCTCGCATGGGAGGGCTGTCCTTCGTCACGGTGTATTGCCCGAACGGCAAATCCCTCACGCACGAAGACTTCGGCAGGAAACTCGCCTGGTTGGACGACCTCGCGGCTTTCTGGTCCGCCCGCGAAGTTGGGGAGGGCGTCCTGTGCGGCGATTTCAACGTGGTGCCCGCACCGATCGACAGTTGGCATGGGGAGGACGCGGAAGGAAAGATATTCCACACGGCCGAAGAGAGGGCGCGGTTCGACGCGTTTCTTCAGGGCGGCCTGGTCGATCTCTTCCGTGCGCACAACCCGGATGGGCGCGCGTTCTCGTGGTGGGACTACCGCGGCGGCGCCTTCCGCTTCGGACAGGGTTTGCGGATCGATTTCCTGCTGGCCACGGCTTCGGTGTCGGCGCGCGTCTCTCGGGTTGAGATAGATCGCGACTTCCGAAAAAAGCAGCAGGGACTGACCGCGTCCGATCATGCGCCGGTAATCGCGGATCTCGACTGGCCAGCGCCGTGAAATCCGCCGGAGGAGAAGCCGCGCGACGCGTTTCACCCCCGCCCAGGCCCTCTGTTTCGCCC
>CAZFGB010000027.1:0-23506 GCA_964518405.1 uncultured Pseudomonadales bacterium
ATCCCGACGCACTGGTCTCGGAGGAGGGTGTGCTTTCCGCCATCCGAGAGCAAGGCTTCGAATTGATCCTTTTCGAGGACTCCATTGCCTTCCGCTACACGTACGAATCCGGGTTCAGAGTTCGGTGGGACCAAGGCGAAATACCAGACTTGGTGGTCGTGTTGCGATCAGGGGTCGCGGATCTCCGTTCGCTCCCGTTCGACCTGCTGGAAGCCGGCCGCCGGTTGTCGTTCAGCCTTGGCGAACTCTTCCCCAACATGAGCCAAGCCGTCGTGGCCGCGTTGGATCCGGCGGATCTCGACACGTTGTACGACGCGCAGCGCCATTACGCGCCCGGCGTACTGGGCGACAATGCCACTCGCGAGTTCGTTTTGCGGCACGTGTTCGGCATCGCGCCGGAACTCATCGCGGCGCCGGTCGATCTGTTGCGCGTGCTGCTCCGCCGCCACTTCTCGGTGACGACGATCCCATCGCAAATGGACCAGCGTCTCGTTCAACTGATCCGGCGGCGAAAAGAATTCCGCAAATGGCCTCTCGAAGTGATCGTCCCGAGCCGGGCAGCATTCCTCGCCTTTCTACAGGAGCGCTGGCCCGTGTTCCTTGATCGCATGGCCGAACCCGAACGAGAGGCGCAACAAAACGTTCGCGACGAACCAGCTTCCGCCTTGGGCTATCCGGGGCCCGTGGATCTACATTTCGACCACGATGATATCCGCGTCTACATGGACAACCTGTTCCTGGAGGGCCATCTTCAACCCGTTGATCACCCGCGCGCGGAATTGTTGTCAAAGACCTGGCTCGCTGTCGGCATCCGCACGAACGAACATGCGGATCGGGATCGACGCCTGGATGGACTGATTGATGCCGCGACCGGATCGATCCCTACCGACGACGCGCGGCATGAAGATTGGCTCCGCTTCGCGAGAACCTGGGCCGAGATCAACGCGTTGCGGTTGGAGTCGACCGGGCAGCCGCCGGAAGCCGCGCAACGGAGGTTCGAGACACTGCGGACCCGAGTGGACGCAGCGTTCGTGGCATGGATCGACAAGCGCTACGCCGGGTTGGCGAGCCTGCCGCCGGTGCCGCCGGTCATGCTCCATCACGTCCCGCGCCTGCTCGTCCGCCACCTGGACCACGCACGGGAAAACAAGGCCGCCCTGCTCCTGATAGATGGCCTGTCCCTCGATCAGTGGGCAGCCGTGCGCCAGGAGTTGGCCGAGCAACGTCCCGGGTATCGTCTCCGGGAAGGTGCCGTATTCGCCTGGATCCCCACCGTTACGTCCGTCTCTCGCCAAGCGGCCTTCGCCGGGCGACCGCCTCTCTACTTCCCGCGCAGCATCTACACGACGAACCGGGAACCCTCGCTGTGGCGACTTTTCTGGACGGAAGAGGGAGTGAATCGACGCCGCGTGGTCTATGAGAAGGCGTTGGGCGACGGCGCCCTCGACGACCTGGCGGAGTTGACGAGTGACCCAACGACCCGCGTGGCCGGCCTCGTGGTCGACAAGGTCGACAAGATCATGCACGGCATGCAACTCGGCGCCGCCGGGATGCACAACCAGGTGAGGCAGTGGGCGAAGCAGGGCTACTTGGCCAATTTACTCGATCTGCTCGTCGATCGCGGTTTTCGCGTCTACCTGACATCCGACCACGGCAACATCGAAGCTGTGGGTTGCGGTCGCCCCGCAGAGGGTGCGGTCGCGGATTCGCGCGGCGAGCGGGTTCGAGTCTATCGAGATGCATCGCTACGGGGCCAGGTTCGCAAGCGCTTTCCGGCGGCTCGGCAATGGCCATCCATCGGTCTGCCGAACGATTACCTGCCTCTGCTGGCGGCGGGTCGTTCGGCGTTTGTCCGGGAAGACGAACGCATCGTCGGTCACGGCGGCGCGTGCATCGAGGAGGTCATCGTTCCGCTCGTTCAGATCGAGAGGGACAAGCCGTGAAGGAGCCGACGGTTCAAGTCGGGTTCAGCCAGCGAGTCCGCCTGGAGTGGCTTGACAAGACGGCCAACCTGATGCTGGCCGGGAACGATCAGGTCGAAGTCGAGGATTCGTTGCAGGCACTCTTGACAGACAAGGTATCGATCGGTGGTCGTAGCGCGCGAGGGAGCCGAGAGAAGACGATCACGATTCTCATGAAGATCTGGCTCAACGTGCCCCGGGGCCTAGAGGGTTTGCGCGACGATGCGCTGAACCTGCTCCGGGACGCAAGAGCGAACCACCGGGTCGTCATCCATTGGGGCATGGCGCTGGCGGTGTATCCCTTTTGGGGCGAAGTCGCGGCTCAAGCCGGCCGACTCCTGCGGTTGCAGGCGGAACTACGGGCCGCTGAGGTCCAGCGGCGCATGAGGGAACGATACGGCGATCGGGAAACTGTCTCCCGCGCCACCCGAAGGGTGCTTCGCTCGTTCATCGACTGGGGCGTTCTGGAGGACACGGAGAGCAGGGGTCGCTATGCGCAAGGCGAAAGCTGCTTGATCACCGACGAAGCGATGATCGCCTGGCTCGCCGAAGCGGTTCTGCGAAGCCGCTCGGGTTCCACCGCCACTGCCAGAAGCCTGTCCGACAATGCCGCCATCTTCCCGTTTCACCTGAAGTACATGTCGGCGGCGCGGTTGGTTTCACATGCGCCTCGCCTGGAGGTGCTTCGACATGGACTGGACGATGAGTTGGTCGTGCTGCGGCAGCGCTGAACCATACACAACTCTCGAAGTCTCCGACATTGCGCGAAACAACCCCACGGAACTACGGTCCGAGTTATCGAAGTCGGGCTAATCGCCGCTCTTGGGACCCTCCCCAAGGCCCAATATTGGGAATTACAACAGACAAGCCTTCAGCCCCGGGAGCGCGAGGGTGTCCCTCGCAAAGAAAGGAAGCTTCCCCGTCCGCCGACGCGTAAGGAAGTGCCAGCATTTCTCCCGTCGCCGGTGGGGTACTTCCATGCAAGTTGTTCGGTTTTCTATTGCGCCAGAAGGACGTAGCAGCCAACCGCAGCCGCCGAGATCAGGAGTCCGCTAATCCCGGCATACCGCCAGGGGGTCAGGTCCACGGGCACCGGCACTTTGTCGACAGTGCGTTCGGCGGATGCAGGCGCGGGCCTCAGGTAGCTGATCCCGATCATCAGCAGCGTCGTGATTACGAATACGACCGCCAACGTGTGGAGGAAATGAATCGGCTCGGAAAGCCCGAACAAACTCTGCACCGCGCTCTGATAGGCGTCGCCGAAAGCGAAGTTCAGGAGGTAGAACACGACCGGCCCCGCGACCAATCCCGCCTTTGCGGCCAGAGCGGACACCCTTGTCGTCATCAACCCGCACAGAATCACCGCCAGCATCGGCCCAAAGAAGGTCGCGTTGATCTGCTGCAAGTAGATGTACAGGCTGCCTGTGGTATCGATCATCGGCGCCATCAGCATGGCTGCCGCGGCGAGGATGGCGCTGCACCATCTGCCCACGCGCACCTGGTCCCGTCCGGACAGGGGGCTTTTGATCAGCGCATTGTGCACACCGTTGCTGTACAAGGTCGCTGCGCTGTTCAAGACGCTGTTGAACGTGCTCAGGACCGCGCCGACCATCACCGCGGCAAAGACTCCGGTGAGTACGGTCGGAAGCACGGTCTTCACCAAAAGGGGATAGGCCTGCAGGTACTGATCGCTGGTCAGGGTGTCCTTGAACATGTGATAGGCGATCACACCGGGCAGCACGATCGCGATGGGGCCGAGTATCTTGAATACTGCGGCGATGAGCACGCCCTTTTGGGCCTCTTTGAGGTTCTTGGCCCCCAGCGCTCGCTGAATGATCGATTGATTGGTGCACCAGAAAAAGATCTGGTTGACGATCATTCCCGTGAACAGCACGCCGAACGGCAGGAAGGAACCCGGTTCATCGCCGGTAATGTCGAACTTTTCGTGCTCCTCGGTGTAGACGGTATCGAAGCCACGGGCGATGTCGCCGTTGCCGACCGCATACAGCGCCAGGGCCGGTATCAGCAATCCCGCCAGCAGAAAGCCGACGCCGTTGATCGTATCCGAAATCGCGACGGCCTTGAGACCGCCAAAGATGGCATAGAGCGAACCCAGCGTGCCGATTCCCCAGACCATCAGGACTTTCGATTGCGTTGGCGTCAGTCCCAGGCTCGCCGAAACGTCGAACAGGCTCTCCAATCCGGCCGCGCCGAACAGCAGCACCACCGGCAGGATGGCGATCGCGTAGGAGAACAGGAACAGCGCGGTGGCGATGAACCGGGTCTGACTGTCGAATCGAAGCGACAGGTATTCCGGAATCGTGGTCAAGCCGATGCGCAGGTACTTCGGCAGAAAGTAGAGGGCCGTGAGCACCATCGCGATCGCCGCCGTGGTTTCCCATGCCATCACCGCAATGGTGTGATTGAACGAATCGCCGTTCAGGCCGATGAGATGCTCCGTCGACAGGTTCGTGAGCATCAGCGAGCCGGCGATGACCCAGGCGGTGAGACTGCGCCCGGCCAGAAAGTACGCCTCCGGCGAATTCATTCTGTCCTTTCGGGTCATCCACCACGAAATACCGGCGACGGTCGCGGTGAAGGCCAGAAAGGACGCGACCGCCGTCATGAGTCGATCAACCTCTGACCCATGCGGCTACACCGACTTTGGAAGTGCCCCACAGCCGTCACCTTCGGCTCCGCCCGTGGCCCGGCCCCGCTCGCCGTCCATGGAAGTGCCGATCGCCGACGCGGCCAAAATCGAACATATGAATCGTTTCCCCCATAATCGCGGCGAGGCAATCAGGACGAATCCCGGATGAGAAATATAGCGGCAATGTTGATGGTGAGCGTATTCCTTTGGGGCTGTCAACCGCCGCAATCCTCGCTTTCCGAAGACGACGCACCGGCAACCGCCCGTCTGTTCGCCGCGGCAGAGACCACGGTCACTCTCGCCGACGGCGCGAGCGACCCGGCTATCCTGATCGATGCCGACGATCCCGCGAACAGCCTGATACTCGGCGCCAGCCCGGACGGAGGACTGGAAGTCTACGGTCTGGACGGGGCGCGCATCGCCGCGATGCCCGACCGCGCCATCGGCCTGGTCGACGTTCGCTACAACTTTCCCCTTGCCGGTGAGGACATTCCCCTCATCGTCGCTTACGATGCCGCCACGACGGAGCTTGTCGCCTATCGAATGGACGCATCGGGCCCGACGCTCCGGCAGATATCGTCGCATCCATTGCGCACCGAAATGGATGCCGAAGGGCTCTGTACCTATCGGAGCCCGCTGACCGGAAAGTTCTACGCCTTTGCCGCGGGCGAGGGGACGATCCAGCAGTGGGAACTCTTCGACAGCGCAGGCAGGGTGGCCGGACGGAAGATTCGCACCGTCCCGGTCGGGTATGGCGCCGGACATTGCGCTGTCGATGACAGGGAGTCGACGATCTACTACTCGCAGGAAACCGTCGGCATCTGGAAGCTGGACGCCGAGCCGGAGTCGGAGGGGGAACCCGGACTCATCGATCTCAGCGGGCGCCATGGCCGGTTCGAAGGAGACGTGAAGGGTGTGGCGATCGTCGAGTTGCTCGCCGGCGGCGGTTATCTCGTCGTATCGGACGCCGATGCGAACCTCCTGCATGTCTATGACCTCGATTCAGAGCTGCACCTCGGGGCATTCCGAGTGGATGCGGGCGCTTCGATCGGCGCCGTCGATGAAACCGAAGGCATGGCGGCGACCGGCCTGGCGCTGTCCGTCGACATCGACAACGGCCTGCTCGTGCTCACCGACGACGACAACGACGGCGAACACACGAACTACAAGATCCTGCCCTGGAGCGATGTCGTGACGGCGCTCGATCTCCCGGCGGGGACGGGCCGCGATCCCACGGCACGAGCCGAGGCTGCGACCGCAGTCGTTCTCCCGAGCGTCGAGACCGTCCCGGTAGCGAGCTATGGAGATGCCGCCGACGACGCGGCCATATGGGTTCACCCCGACAACCCCGAACTCAGCATCGTGATCGGTTCACAAAAGCAGCGGGGCATCAATGTCTATGACCTCGACGGCAGCCTGATTCAGTCGCGAGCGGACGGGCGCATCAACAACGTCGACGTTCGCTATGGCTTCAGCCTCGGCGGTAAATCGGTCGACATCGTCACCGGCAGCAACCGGACGAGCGATTCGATCAGTATCTACGGCATCGACCCGACCACCCGTTCGCTGTTCGACCTCGCCGACGGCACCATCGCAACCGGCATGTCCGATCCATACGGGCTATGCATGTACAAAAGCCCCGTCTCAAACCTTTACTTCGTGTACGTCAACGACACCGATGGCCTGGTCAGGCAATGGCTGCTGAACGACGCGGGCAACGGCCGGGTCGCCGCCGAACTGGTGCGCGAGTTCAGCGTCGGGTCCCAGACGGAAGGCTGCGTCGCCGACGATGCCACTGGTCATCTCTATATAGGCGAAGAAAACGTCGCCATCTGGAAGTACTCGGCCGAGCCTGACGGCGGCCAGGAAAGGACGATGGTGGATGGCATCGAAGGCGGCAACCTGGCCGGCGATATCGAGGGCATGGCGATCTACTACGGTGCCGGCACCGGCGGATACCTCGTCGTCTCCGATCAGGGCATCAACAGTTTCGCGGTGTATCGGCGCGAAGGCGACAACGCCTACCTCGGACAGTTTCGCGTCGTTGCCGACGCATCGGCCGGCATTGACGGCGTATCCGAAACCGATGGCCTCGACGTCACCAGCGCGAACCTCGGCTCGGCATTCGCGCACGGCATGTTCATTGCGCAGGACGGCCGCAACATCGCACCGGCCGAGCGGCAGAATTTCAAGCTCGTCCCCTGGCAGCGCATTGCAGCGGTGATGGGGTTTGAAACGTTCTCCGGATTCGACCCGCGCGCTTCCATGGAAGTACGCTGACACCGCCACGGCGTGGTAGTTGCATCAACCCATTGATAATAATTAATTTTCTCAGATCTGTCCATTTCAGTTACTCGTTTGGTTACGTGTAGCGCAACGAGGTTTTGAGAGTCGTAGCGGGCCATTTTTGAACGTAGCGGGTACCATCTCACGGTTTAGATGCGTGTCAAATGCGTCTATTGCGACGGGCGGTTGGGCGGCTCTGGTGAGCGTATGAGGCAAGCTTTGGCGGCCTCCGCGACAGGGATGGAAGCCCGGAGGGCCGAGACTCGGAACGAGGCTCGGTGCGTAGCACGACAGTCCGGCCCCTAGGGGGTCGCCCGTTCCAAAAGACGTGTCCCGGTGGAACCGACTCTCCGGGTTCGGCTCCGGCAGGTTGGGAACCGGCCCAAGGTCGGTGGTTATCGAGTCGCCGGGGCGAGGGGAGTCAGAATGCCTGCGACTGGGCTTCGAAACCTTCGCTAAGCACGACCGAGACGGCGAAACCCTTGTAACGGTCGCCCCACCTGTCGCGCAGGACCTTGACGACGGGTGCCGTTTCGGCGCTGGCATAGAGCCGGATGCCGTCCCTGCCGATATCGACGCCCACGAAGCCGTCGACGGTTCGGAGTTCACGACCGAGGGAGCGTTTGGCTTGCCGAATGTCCGTCATGTCACGGTGACCGTGGCACCGAAGCGATTGAGGACCGACTGTATCGGATTGGCGATCGTTTGAGAATCGTCGCCGGCAAACAGCAGACCAACGGGATGAGTCCCCGGACTGTCGAGGATGAGGGATCCTGAGTCGCCACGCTCGGAGAACGGCCCCGATTCGGCAGCGACGACAATCTGGTCCTCGAAGTACGCGACGCCGCTGTCGTAGCGGACGACGCCGTCGAAGCTCGTGTCGACAACCGACCCGAATGTAAGGCCGGTGGTTCGGCCATGCTTAAGGACGGCTTGGCCGACGAATGGGGCCAGGGGCGGGTTGGCGGGCGGACCGATGGTCATGATGTCCGGGACCACCGAGTCGATGTCGTCCAGAGTAGCGATCGCCGCGTCCATCCGATTGACGGCGCTGCCGAGCCTCAAGGGCTCCAAGTCTGTCAGGGTCGCGATCCGCGCCGGCGTGTTGGAACTCGACGCGTCGGCAGCGCCGGGCTGGAGGATTCCATCGCCGATGCTGGCGGCGTTGGCAACGGCGAGGACATGGTTGTTGCTGAGAATACAGCGCCCGGCCGGGGTATCGACCAGGCAACCAAGGGTGCCGGTGGTTAATGCCCCATAGCCGACGGAAACGCCGCACTGAGCGGGAGAGAGACGCGCTTGTCGGGGCGCAACCAGGTCGTGAAAGCCGGTCGTGAGTATGCGTTCCGTACGCAGGCCCGCGATCTCGGGAGGGGTCTCAAGGTCAGCGGCCAGATCCTGGAGGACATAGATCCGCAGAGTGTCACCGGCGACGCCGATCCCCTCAACGCCGGGCCCGTACCGCGGTAGGTTATCGCGCCCCTCCCGGTCGCCGTGTCGCTCGGCGGCGACGCGAGCCGGATAGTCGAACTGGCGGTGAGCCGCTTCTTTGGCTGCGGCCTGCCGGGCGCTGAGTATGGGAATCTCGAACAGGTCTAGCTCTGGACCACCATACAGGCACGAGCTATCGGAGGGACGCCTAGATCGTGTTGCTCCCGTCGGACGGAATGTCCTAGCCTACGGCCCTGACACTCGGAGGAATGAGGAAACCCCGTGGGAAGCGCGAAGCGAAGACGTAAGCGCATCACGCTCACACGACTCGTCGAAGTGTCTAGGGAAATCAGTGAGCGATTCGTTGATTCGTCGGACGGAACGATCCGCGTCTTGGGACTTCGAACGATCATCTGAATACGTGCGCGAGCAGGGGCTCCATGAACACATTACCTTCGTCTCGGCGAAACACTGGGACAAAACGCTGCCACTGAACAGCGAACGCCACATTTTCGAGATCGACAACGTTGTCGTCCGCGACTTGGAGATTGAGCGCGTCACGTACGAGCGCGGGCGGGGGAGCAAGCGTCGGCGGTGTGGTGTAAGAAAACGACTCGCATTCGACCGATGTTTGCGGTCGGTGCTGAGCAAAATCGCGGGTCACTACTCCGGTCATCCTATTCGCACCCAGTTTCGTCCTCGCGGACGACGCCAGCACTGATCTCGCGCTGTTCCTTTAGCCAGTGGAACCTCTGGGACGCTAACCGCGTCTCCCGTTGTCAGCGGTCGGGGAAACATTCCTTTCTTTGCGAGGGACACCCTCGCGCTCCCGGGCTGAGGGTGCCTATAGCGTCGCAATGATGCGTTGCAGGTTTTCGTAGCCCAAATTCGCGTAGCGGGCGGGTGGCGCCACGCTCGGATCCTGTTCCGCTTCGACAACCAGCCAGCCTTCGTAGGCCGTTCGGCGCAAAACCGACAGTACGGCCTTGAAGTCCACACAACCGTCCCCCGGCACCGTGAACACACCGTCGAGCACGGCCGCCGGAAAGCTGCTGTCGTTGTTCAGGCAGCGGTCCAGAATGGCTCGACGTACGTCCTTGCAGTGTACGTGGGCAATTCGGCCGCCATGGTCTTGCGCAACGGCCGCTGGATCGGCGCCCGCATAGAGCGCATGCCCGGTGTCCAGCAGCAACCACAAGTCGTCCGGCGTGGTTTCCAGCAGCATCTCGATGTCCGCAGCGGATTGCACCACGGTGCCCACATGATGGTGGTAAGCCAGTTTCACACCCTGATCCGCGGTCATCCTGGCAAGTTCACCCACCCTGTCGGCAAACAACGCCCACTCCGACCGTTTCATCCTTGGCCGGCGCGATAGGCCGATGTCGAACTCGGCCTGTGTGCAGGACGTGACTTCGGCGAAGACGAGCACTTTGCAACCCATGCGTTTCAGAAGGTCGAGGTGGCCCTGGAGTTCGGCTGCTTCTTCGCGGGCGTCGCGCAGAAGCAGATGAGCGCCATACCAACCAGATACGAGCGCCAACCCATGGCTTTCCAGCAGCGGCGCAAGTCGCTCGGGGTCGCGGGGAAATTTGCCGCCGAGTTCGATTCCCGCATAGCCGGCGGCGGCTGCGTCGGCCAGACAGGTTTCAAGGCTGATCTCGGCGCCGAGATGGGGCAGGTCGTCGTTGCTCCAGATAATCGGGTTGACGCCGATGGAGACGTTCATCGAGCGCTTCAACGCTCGCCCAGGTTCCGCCGATAGTCCTCGAAAGCCGCGCCCACCGAGACGCTGTCCGAGACCTCTGCGACGGGCACGTCCCACCAGGCGCCTCCCGCCGCGGTAGACGCTGTCGGGTCGGTGTCGATCACGACGACATAGGTGCGTTCCGCATCGCGGGCGCGCTGGAGCGCCGAGTCCAGGGAGTCGATACCGTCCACTTTTTCGGCCTGTGCTCCGAGCGAGCGGGCGTGGGCCGCGAAGTCGATCAACGGAGCCGCTTCCGGGGTCGCATAACTGCTGTCGAGGAGGTTGTTGTAACCATCGGTGCCGCAGGATGCTTGCAATCGGTCGATACAGCCGAATCCGCCGTTGTCGAGCAACACGACAATCAGTTTCCGGCCGAGGGCGACCGACGTGGCGATTTCCGAGTTCAGCATCAGGTAACTGCCGTCGCCGACCAGGACGACCACGTCCCGTTCCGGCATGGCCAGCTTCACGCCCAGTCCGCCGGCAATCTCGTAGCCCATGCAGGAATATCCGTATTCGACGTGGTAGGCGTGCTGATCGCCGGCCCGCCAGAGCTTGTGCAGCTCACCGGGAAGGCCGCCCGCGGCGCAGACGACCACGGCGTTTTCTTCGAACGCCTGGTTGACGACACCGAGAACGTTGGCATCGGACGGCAGATTGCCGGTCTGTTTCGTCACCGCATCGGTTACGGCGCGGCGCCATTCATTGCGAAGATGCTGCGTCCGTTCAGCCCAATCGGGCGCAAGACTCGTGCTGTCCAACCGCTGGTCGAGCAGTTCCAGCGCGCACCGCGCGTCCGACTGCAACGATACCGCCGACCGCTTGGCCAGGTCGGGGCGGGCGACGTTGATGCCGAGCAGGTTGCAATCCGGGCGGCCGATCAGGAGCCCCGACCCGGTGGTGAAGTCCTGCAGGCGCGTGCCGACGGCAATGATGAGATCGGCCTCGGCGGCGAGGCTGTTCGCCGCCGCCGACCCGGTCACGCCCATCGCGCCGACGTTGCAGGGGTTGTCCCAGGGCAAGGCGCCCTTGCCCGCCTGGGTCTCGGCAACGGGAATACGCAATCGTTCGGCGAAATTGCCGAGATCCGCGCAAGCCATTGAATAGTGAACGCCTCCGCCGGCAACGATGAGCGGGCGCTCTGCTCCGGCGATCAGCCCGACGGCAACCTGCAACTGCCGGGCATCCGGTGGTTGCCGCACCGGCCGGTGCAGCGACGGCCGGAAAAAGGATACGGGATAGTCGTAGGCTTCCGCCTGCACGTCCTGCGGCAGGGCAAGCGTCACCGGGCCGGAGTTCACGGGGTCGGTCAGCACCGACAGCGCCTGCGGCAGGCTTTGCAGCAGTTGCTCCGGCCGCATGATCCGGTCCCAGTAGCGCGAAACGGGCTTGAAACAGTCATTGGCGGTAACGGTGGGATCGGAAAAGTCCTCCACCTGCTGCAGCACCGGGTCCGGCAGCCGCGAAGCGAAGGCGTCGCCCGGCAGCAGCAGCACCGGCAAACGGTTGAGGTGCGCGACAGCGGCCGCCGTCACCATGTTGGTGGCGCCCGGCCCGACGGAAGTGGTGCACGCCATCATCCTGCGTCGCCGCATCGCTTTCGCGTAGGCGATCGCGGCGTGCGCCATCGCCTGCTCGTTGTGCGCGCGAAGTACCGGAAGCCAATCCCGGTATCCCTCCAGGGCCTCTCCCAGACCCGCGACGTTGCCGTGACCGAATATCGCGAAGACTCCGGCAAACAGCGCCTGTTCACCGTCGTCCACAACCGATCGCTGCGCCAGCAGATAGCGCACCAGCGCCTGGGCCATCGTCAGCCTGATTTTTTCGGACACATCAACTCCCGACTGAGATCCCTTGTCCATCCCCGGTCGTGGGCAATGCCTGCCAGCACGTTCCTCAACTCGATTACCTTCAGGTCATTGAGCCGAGGCCGTGACCGGGCGCCAGTCCCCGGAATCCGGTTGGTCGGCTGAAGAACGCTTCGAACCCGCCGCATTGCCTCAGTGGATATCGTCAAGGCGCGAATCGCCTTGCTCCCCTGGCAAGGCCCCGGAAAGTGACCGGCATTACGGCGATGTCACGCTCGGCAAGCCCTTTGCCGCCCCTTGACGTTTTCGAGAGCAATCCCAGCGGCGGCTGACTGGATCCAGCGCGCAACACGGGGGTCGACGAGAATGTAACAACCATCGCGTGTCACGAGTGCTCGCGCTCTTCGTTTACGGCTTACACAGACAAAGGCGACTTTGCCGTTTCGCAGTACGAACCAGCCCACTTTGAAGCATGGCAATCGCGTTCCCCGAAAAAGCCTCTTGACGCTGAGGTTGTCATCGCGCCGGAAGTCGAATTTGGGTGTTGCGACGGCTCGGATGTTGTCCAGTTCGTCCGAGAAAGAGCAGGCGAGGTATCGGATGGTGAGCCGGTTGTCGGAGTCGATCTCTACCGTGGCGCGTAGCGTCAAACTGGTCAACACGGCGAAGGCCAGCGTGACCGCAAGCAGGACGGCTACGCTCCCAAGCCCACCGGCCAGCGCAGGGCCGAACAGCGCCAATGAGCTGGCGGCCCATATCCAAAGCACGGTGGTTCGCCCGGCCTGGACACTGCGCGATGCCGTCGCGCTATGTGCGTCATCGGCACTGGTGGATTGACTCGCCACGGTAATCGGCGCCTACAGTCAATGTTTCACTCCCGAAGATAGCAGCCTGGCCGGGCCCGGACAATGGTCCGCGGTCAGACCGAGCGCTACGGATCCGCGGCCACCGGCTGGCCGCGAAGCATCGAGTTCTGCGCGCAATCGGCCAGGATCAGTGCTCTGAGACCGTCGACACCATCGGCAAGTTCTACCGCTTCTCCGTTCAGACGCCTCACGAACCGGTCGATCTGTATGCGGTAGGCGTCCTTGTAGCGCCGCAGGAAGAAGGGCACATCGGCATCGGAACCGGATGCGTCGTCCTCCGGGACCGCTTTTTCCACTTCATTTCCCGCCCGCAGCATGCCGGATGATCCGAACACTTCGATGCGCTGATCGTAGCCATGGCTGCTGCGTCGCGCGTTGCTGATCGAACAGAGCTTGCCGCTTCGGGTCTTGAGCAGCGCGACGGCGCTGTCGATGTCGCCTGCCTCGCCGATGTTTCGGTCGAACAACACGCTGCCCGCGGCGAACACCACGACGGGTTCTTCGCCGACCAGCCATCGCGCCATGTCGAAGTCATGGATCATCATGTCCCGAAACAGGCCGCCTGAGCGCGCGACATAGTCCGCCGGCGGCGGCGCCGGGTCGCGGCTCGTTATGCCCACATACTCAACCGATCCCACAGCGCCGGCGGCAACCTCATCCTTTACTTTCCGGAATGACGGGTCGTGCCGGCGTTGGAATCCGATAGCAAACTGCACGCCGTGACGCTCGACCGCATCCATCGCCTCGCGGGCCCTGCCAACATCCAGATCGATCGGTTTTTCGCAGAAGATGGCTTTGCGAGCCGCCGCCGCCCGGCCGATCAGGCCGGTGTGCGTATCGGTTGATGTCGCGATGACAACGGCGGCCACATCCCTGTCCGCCAAGGCATCCGCGGCGGAAGCAACGCGAGCGCCGCAGGATGCGGCAAGATCTGCCGCGGCGCCTGCATCTACATCGATGACATAGCGCACCCGAGCACCGGGATGCCTTTGCAGGTTCCCGGCATGGACCGTGCCGATTCTGCCGGCGCCAAAAACAGCGAACTCGATCATGCGCTGTACTCCGACACCGCCACGACGTTAAGACTGGGCGGGCGGTAGCGGCAACAGAAGCCCAAACGCATGCCTGAGTTGCCATGCGAACTCCATCATGAGCCTCTTGCGAAAGTGATCCCGGTAGTGCACGCACTTGCATTGGCCTTGGCCATGCTGTATCTCCAGTTCGACACAACTGCATGGCATAGCGATGGTTGCGAGTCAGGCGAGGGCTGGCGTGCGCAGGATCCGGAGCATGTCTTCGGGCCACGGAGCAGAGACGTCGGCGTCGTCTCTGCCGCACTTGTCGGCAGTGGCACCGGGCACACCCTGGGCCGCGAAGTAAGCGAACGTGCCGTCGCCCTCGAAAGTAGCCTCAGCGAAGACTTGGGCGTCACGGTTGTCCCAATAGATGCCGACCGCGCCCTCAGAACCTTGATCGGGGTGAGGCAATGGAATGTCGGGGGGCCTGTTGTCCAGAAACGTCAAAGCGTCGTCAACGGCAGCTTGGGGCGGGGCAGCGGCGCCTTCGCCATCCCAGTTGTCCGGTAAATGAACGTAGGAGCCAAGTTCGTGGCGCAATTTCGTTTCGGCATCCAAAGGCACGATCTGCCACGAAGGGATATGGGCCGCGCGGGTTCGGGACTGGACGGGCGCTCGAACACGTGCTCGCCAGAACGCTGCTGTAGGGAGGGATTCGGTGGCCTCCTGAATGCTGACCAGGGCATAGGTGTCTATCCATGCAGACGAGGGGTTCGGCGGATTCAAGATGTCCGGCGGCAAGGAGATGGCGGCTGACGGAGTGCTCAAGATGAGTTCCTATGATGTTTCGGGTTTTGTCTTTAACGTTGAGATCGCTGGAGGACCTTCGCCCGCGTCGTTCTTGTGGGTTACCTGGACCTCGTACTCGGTTTCGGGCTTGAGGTCAACAAAAGAGCAGCTGTTGAAGGGTGTTTCGAATCCCGGTCCCCAAGGTTCTGTGCCCAATTCCCTGATGCGGACGACGGATGTGACGCTAGGCTTCCATCTGGCTTCCAACGTTCGGCCGAGCTTGTCAGGAAGCGACACGTAGATCATGTCTTCCTTCCACTCGAGTTTTGGGTTCTCGGTACGGCCGGAAAGCTGTTCGTCCATCTGTTGGTAGCTGCGCCCGAGCACGGGAGCGATGTGCTCGGCCAGAATACGGTCGAGGATGAGGACGGAACGCAAGGGAATGAAGAAGCGCGTGATAGTGCGATCGGGCGTAGCGGCTAGGGAAAGGTGGCTCTCGTGCATCAATCGGCGACTTTGCCAGTACGCGAGTTGGGATCGGAACGCGTTGGTGCGATCTTCGTCTTCATCCCTAGACTCGGAAGGGAAAGGTCCGGCGCTCATCTCGATTTCGATGTCGTGTGAACCAACCTGCTTGTATATCTGGGAGAGTTCATCGCGCAACGCGCTCGGAAGGGCGTCGTACAACTTCGCGAGATTGGGCTTCGTGGCGTTGCGCGGGAGAGCGTCCTTACCCTGGGCAAGGAAACTCAACAAACGGAAGGAGTGCACGTAGGCGAGGCCCAGGTTGGTTGTGGCAGTTAGGCAAGCGCCGAGGTGGCGCGCGTGGGAGCCGGGGGGAAGTGCTGCGAACTTGCGTGTCACGGCGTCGGGAGGCCCGGGTCTGCCGTCCTCAAGAAGCCCGAGGTTGTCGTAGCCACCGATGGCCCCAAGGACGGGATCAAGGCCCAGTCTCGCCGCCTCGAAGAAGGCAATAACCATCTCGTACAAGAACGCCACGGGAGGTGGCGGTGGCTTGTGGTCGCCTCGGCTCATGAGCGGTTCTCAGATGGCCTTGCTACAAGCTGCGGGGAGCAGTGGTCTAGCGCTTCGGAAACGGAATGACATTGCTAACGTGACCATCGGAACCAGTCTTGCATCGTAGGCTGGTCGAAGATCCTTCGCCCGATGCATTCTTGTGCGTAACCTGTATCTCGTACTCCGTGTCGGGTCGCAGATCGACGAAAGTGCAGGCATTTAATGGGGTCTCGAAGCCCGAACTCCAAGTCTCGGTGCCAATCTCCCGTATCCGAATGACGGATGTGACGGTGGGGCGCCATTTGGCATCGATCATGCCGCCCTGCACGGGAAGCGAGACTTTGAACTCACCGTCGTTCGACTCTATCTTGGGGTCGGCGAGTCTGGGTTGTCGATCAGGCATCTGGTTTCTCTAGGGAGCGGTGAGCATCACAACCGCACGGCCAACGTACCATAAACGTTTCAGTGGTGCGCTTTTGGAGGCTATGGTCCGGAGGCTGCGGCAGCCCCCGCTGGTGTGCTTCGGCGACTCGGTTTTTGGGCAGTGCGGCGGCGATGGCGTCGCCCGCCGGGTTGTCGTCGCAGTAGCCCTGGGCGACAGCCCACTTGCATACCGCGCCGGTAGAAACCCGGAAACGCCTCCACCGCCGTCCTTGCCGTATCCCCACCCGCCATCGAACGATTCGGACAGGCGCGTCGAGCGGATGACTTGCATGGAAGTACGCCTCCGGCGACGGTGGGAATGTCGGCACTTCCTTACGCGTCACCGGTCGGGGAGCATTCCGCGGCTGAAGGCTCTTTTCATGCGAGGGGTTTCCCCCTCGCGCTCCCCGGCTGAAGGCTCTCAGGGACTTGTTCCGAGGTCTTCATAAACGTCGCCAAACCTGAGAATCCGTTCCGCAAGGTTGAAGAAGCCGAGGTAGCGCACTTCCCCGGGCGTGATATCGCCATGGTAATGTCCGGCCTGCTGCGCCGCGTCATCGACATGGCAGAAGTGCGTGTGTTCGCCGGACGGCCTGAGATTCAGGTCGCCGCCCGTCGGATCATCGGTCCACAGCGTGGAAAAACACAGCAGATCAGGACCCATATGCTCGTAGAACTGCAGAAAATCGCGCACGACGCGTTCCCGACCCGCGTCGTAGTAGTCGAAGCCGATGCAGCCGTAGTCCGGCATGACATGTGACCGGATCCGGCCGCTAAGCACCTTGAAAAACCCGCCCATGCCAATGTGCCCATGGCTGTCTGCGATCAGGCGCAGGCTGTCGCGGATGGCCTGTGCCAGAGATGGCTGCGCACCGGTCCGCGTCCTGACCTCGATGCGAATGACTTGGCCATTCCGGCCCTCACTGACAAAGAGGTTCGCGATCGGACCACAAACCGGGGACGGATACGATTCCACGATACATTCGCGCTCGGAACCGACTCGCGCTACCCGGCTGAGATTGCGTTCGCCCGCCAGGATATTGGGAACCAACTCGCCGCAATGTCCGTTGTTGACCGCCGTATGAGCCATTCCCGCACCGAAGACGCAGGCGCCAGGCATTCCGCAGGTTCGCAGCAGATCGTCAACATTGACGCTTGTTCCTCGATACGCCGGATTGTGCGCGTAGGGTTCGCCGCCGAATTCGATCAGCCTGGTCGAGCCGCTTAGGCCCCTGCCGGCCGCACCCAACGCCCGCAGATCCGGACAGTCCACGACCGAAACGTCGACGGAGGCATAGTGGTGTTCAAGGCCGCATCGAAGTGCCGCAGCGACCAGTGACAACTCCGGCGTCGAAAAAGCCGCCGACTTGCATTTTTCATGCGAGGGGTTCCCCCTCGCGCTCCCCGGCTGAAGGCTCTTGTCATGCGAGGGGTTCCCCCTCGCGAACTTTCTCTTGCGAGGGACACCCTCGCGCTCCCGGGGCTGAAGGCTCTTTTCTTGCGAGGGGTTCCGCGCTGCGCCCATCAGTCCAGGTACCGATGCTGTATGCCGTGCACCAGGGCGACCAGGGCTTGGTTGACAGGCACCGCAATGCCATGTTTCCGCGCCAGTTTGACGACGGCGCCATTAATGTAGTCGATCTCGCTCGGGCGTTCGTTCTCAATGTCCGTTCGCAGGCTGGACTTGTTCTTCGGCGTACCGTCCGGCCCGGCGATACTTCCGAGTATCTCGCGCGCCTCACCGGAACTCAGCTCTATGCCGCAGGCGCCGGCGACGACTATTGCCTCTTCCAGCGCGGCATAGGCGACATCGTCAGCCATGTGCCGATTGAAAATCTGACCGATATTCAGCCCCGTGATGCCGCTGACGGCACTGATGGCGATGTTGGCCATGAGCTTCCGCCAGATGTCCCTGCGGATGTCCTCGCTGGCTTCGGTCGGCAGGTTGGCGTCGGTCAGGATCTTCGCGATCGACCGGGCCCTTTCCGATACCCCGCCTTGCATCTCGCCGATGTACGACGGCAGGTTGGCGTGATTGCGAACGACTCCCGGAGACTCGATGTTGGCGCCTTGGGCCGTCAACCCGCCGAGAACGCGGTCGCCGCCGAAGGTACCGGCAAGCTCTTCTTCATTGCCGAGGCCATTCTGGAAACTGATCGCAACGGTGTCGCCGCCCCCGGCAAAGAGGTGCCGCACGCTGGCTGCCGCCTCGCCGTTGAAGTTCGCCTTGCACTGAACGAAGACAATATCCGCCGAGCGGACCGAGACCGGGTCGGTGGTCGCCTCTACGGGGATACGCCGGTCACCGCCGTGGCCGACCATCCTCAAGCCGCCTTTTCGAATCGCGTCGATGTGCTCCCGCCAGGGATCGACCAGGGTGACGTCCAGCCCCCCCTCGGCCACCAACCCGCCGAACAGGCTGCCCATGGCGCCGGCGCCGAGCACTACGACGTGAGTGGCCATTGGCTTTCCGGGCTTTCCGGGCTTTCCGCGTGAACGGATCTCATCATCTCATGCCTCATCAACCCATCCAGACCGCCGGCACCCAGAGTACGAGTGCGGGGAAGACGCAAATCAGGATCAGCGTAATCAGGTTGGCCAGCAGGAACGGGGAAGCGCCCCTGAAAATCTCGCCGATACCGAGCTTTGATATCGCCGCGCAGACATTCAGGCAATTGCCGACGGGCGGCGTACAGGCGCCAACGGCAAGCCCGGAAATGAGGACAATGCCGAATTGCACCGGCGATACGCCCGCGGCTACGGCAGCGGGCAGCAGCGTTGGCGTGAGCAGCAGGATTGCGGGACTGACATCGATAAATGTCCCGAGGACCAGAACGATCCCGGCGATCAATAACAGTACCACCACGGGACCCAGGTCCAGGCCGATGACGAATGCGGCCATCGCTTCCGGAACGCGCTCCAGGATCAGTATCCAGACGAACAACTGGGAAAACGCGATGATCGTCATGATTTTTGCGCTCATCATCACGGCCGCGCGCAACGATTCCGGCAGGGCCGTGATGGCCCTGGAACCGATCAGCATCGCGCCGAGCAGGAGCCCGAAGAGAACGCCCAGGCCCGCAGACTCGACGGCGGTGGCGATGCCAAGGACCACTGCCCCGACCACAAGAACCGGCATCGCCAACACCGTGGCCGATGCCGCCATCCCCCTGAAATCACGCCCAGGGTCCGGAGCGGCCGTTTCGCGCGGATACTGCCGACGTTGGGCAATCGTCAACATGATGACGATCTGCAGAATACCGATCATGAGGCCGGGTATGAGCCCACCGAGAAACAACCGCCCCACCGATTCCTGGGCGATGATCGCGTAGAGCACGATCGGAACGCTCGGCGGAATGATCATTCCCATGGTCGATGACGCTACGGTGATGCCACTCGCAAAGCTCGCGGAGTAGTTGCGCTTTCTCATCTCCGGAATCATGACGGCACCGATCGAGGCCGTGTCCGAGGTGGAGGATCCGGAAATGCCGCCGAAAACCATGCTGGAAAACACATTGACAAGGCCGAGGCCTCCCCGGAGCCTGCCCACGACGACCGTGGAAAGATCGATCAGCCTGGCGGTTATGCCGCTGGAATTCATCACCTGCCCCATGAGTATGAACAGCGGCAACGAGATCAGCGCATAGTTGTTCATTCCGGAAAACACCCGTTGCGGTACGACCACCGCCAGACTCGGCTGCTCGATCAGAAAGTACAGGAGGCTGGACAGCCCCAGCGCATACGCGATGGGCACGCCGACTACCAGAAAGACGGCGAAAGACAGGATGAGAATCAGCATATGGTTCAGCCCGCCCCGCCTGTCCGCAAACAGGTGCGGCTAGCGCTTTTTCGCAAACCTTCGAGAGCCTTCAGCCGGGGAGCGCGAGGGGGCACCCCTCGCATGAAAAGAGCCTTCAGCCCCGGGAGTGCGAGGGTGTCCCTCGCAAGAAAGAGTGCGCGAGGGGGCACCCCTCGCATGAAAAATGCCAAGCAGGCAGTAAACGCAGGCCAGACTGCTGCCGATACAAACGCTGAGTTGCGCAACGATCTGCGGTAGCTGCAATGTCGGCATCAGGTAGCTGCCCGTACTGGCAATCCAGACGATCGAATACCAGACAATCGCAAAGTTGACGAGCGCCACGAGCGCCAACTGAAGAATGCCGAGAACTCGCTGTACGCCCGCGGGCATCAAGTCGACGAAATAGCGAATCTCGATGTGTTCGCGTCGTGCCACCGCCAGCGCCCCGCCGATCGCGGTCGTGTACACGAACGCAATCAGCGCGCCTTCGTTGCCGCCGACCACGGTGGTGTTGAAGACGTAACGCAAGATGACCAGCAATACTACGGTCCCGAAAATCGCCAGCAGCAGCAACGCCAGCAATCGTTCCAGCATGCGGCTCAATCCGGTCTCCATCGCGCCCGGTCCAGACATCGCCTACCCGTCTCCCGCAATTCCCAGCGCTTCGTTCAGCTCTCCCGCCGTGAACAGGCCGCGGGCGATGAAGTCGTGTGCGACTGGCTCGGTCAGACGACGAAACGACCGAATCTCTTCAGGCCCCAAATGGACCACATCCATTTCGCGCGCCAGGCGGGCGATGTACTCCTCCTCGGACTCCCGGTTCAGTTTGTCCGAGAGTGCGATCGTTTCTTCCGCAACCTGATCGAACGTCTTCCTCAGATCCGGCGACAGCGACTCGTAGAAGTTCAGATCGACAATGAACGGATCGGGGCCGGTGGAGTAGTTCGATACGGTCATGAACTTCTGCACTTCGAACAGCTTGTAGTCCCATATGTTCGACGGAGGATTGTCCTGGCCATCCAGAACGCCGGTCTTCAAGGCGCTGTAGAGTTCGGATGCCGGCATTTCGTGCGGACTGGCGCCGAGAGCCCGGGCTGTCCGAATGTATATCTCCTGCGGTGGAACGCGCATTTTCAGCCCCGCCAGATCCTCAGGTGTCCGGATAGGCCGAATGCTGTTCGTGTGGGCGCGAAAGCCCTGGCTGATGCCGGTGGCGGGAATATGAAAGCCGTTGCGACGCGCGTCGGCGTTGATCCGCCGCGCCAGTTCACTGTTGACCAGCCGCATGGCCTGGTCCCAGTCACTGACGAGAAACGGCACCATGAACAGGACAAACTTTGGATTGGCATCGGCAAAGAGACCGCCGCGGGTGCCCTGCAAGACGCCGGTGGCGACCATGTCCATCATTTCGCGTTCGCTGCCCAGCGTCGCCGAAAAATAGTTCTCGACCCTGATGCGGCCCTTGGTGCGCAGTTCGAGTTCTCTCTCGAAGAAAACCATCGACTGGCTGCGTGGCGCCTGCGCGGGCTGCGAGTGACCGTATCTGAACACATGGCCGGCTTCCGGCGCCCCGCAACCTTGCGTCAGCGCCGGCAGCAATATCGCAACGAGAAACCCGCGCCAGCCGCTGACGGCGATACCGAATCGCTCAGTCATCCGGCCGGGGAACCGGGTCGCTATCGGAAGTTGTACTGAACGCCGAACGCCGCCGTGGTTCCGAACTCGTCGTATTGCAGCGCCCGGTCGTACCTGCCGGAGTAGTAGTACTCCGGCCGATCACCCAGGTTGGATATCTCGGAATAGACCAGCCAGGAATCGGTGAAGCTGTACTTGACGGTCAGGTCCCATTGCAGGTGTTCGTCGGTATAACGGTCTTCGCCCTCACCTTCCAGGGAGTCGATATAGCGGTCCCGGTACTTCATCGCCAGCCGGATATCGAAACCGTGCTTGTCATAGCCCACGACGACTCCCGCGATATTGCTCGCCTGCTTGGGCAGATCGATCTCGCGGCCGTCGATGGTCGTCGCGTTGGCGTCCACATAGGTATAGTTCGCGCCCACCAGGAACGCATCCCAAGGCGCGCCGAGAAAACCGAAATGCTGCTGATAGTTGAGTTCCAGGCCGATGCCGTCCGCTTGGTCGCCGTTTTGAGCGACCGTGGCTTCGTCGAACACCCTGCCCGCGAACGGGTAATCGTCAATGGTCTGGACGAATATGAAATCGTCTATCCGCTTCCAGAATAGGCCCGCGGACAACACGCTCAGGTCGGTCGGATAGTAGGATAGCGATACATCCGCGTTCCAGGCCCGGAACGGGTCGAGCGAAGGGTTTCCCAACTCGGCCTCGTCGCCGTCTATCGCGACCCTGAACGCCACATCCTCGACACGCGGTCGAACCACCGCTTTGTGTATCGAGGCCCGCCCGATCAGGTCTTCGTTGAACTCGTAGCGCGCGTTGACGCTGGGCAGAACGTCCGTGTAGGACTTCTTCTCGTTGACGGGCGTTATGAAAACGGTGTCGTCGTCGAGGACCGCGCCGTTGTAGCTATCGCCCTCCTCGACCAGTTGAGTGATGCTGCCGCTGCTGTCGAGACTCGTCCGCTCGACGCGCAAGCCGGCGGTGACGGCCAAGGGGCCGTTTTCCCAACGGGCCATGCCGTAGACGGCAAGGACGTTCTCGTCAAACGTGAAATCGGCCACGTTCGAATCGATCTGGGTGTCGATGTCCTCGACCTCGATACCGGTGCCTCCAGCCAAGATGTCCCGCTCGCCTCTGTTGTCGGGCACCGGGTCCATGGGAGTCGGAAAACCGTACGCGGAACCACCGCCGGGCAGCAGTACGTCGGACAGGAACCATTGATCGTCTCCGGACCAGAGACCCACTTCCTCGTCGGTCTTCTTTTCCCGCAGCCGGGCCTTGGCGCCGAACTTGACGATGCCGAAGTCCATGTCCCGGGTCGCATCCAGCCGGAACGAATGCTGCGTGTCTTCGTTCTTCTCATTGAGATGCTCGATCTCGTCGAGTTCGTAGAGCGATGCGTCCTGCAAAACGCTCCAGAACGCAGATTCCGCCACGAGTAACTGGGGGTCGCTGCGATCGATGGTCAGCACGGGCTGCCCGTCCGGGATGTCGCCGTCGCCCGATTCGAATTCCGCGACCCAGGTGCCGCTCACCTGGTCGGGCGTTCGTTCCCGCGCGTAGGAAAAACCGACGTTGGTTTCGATCTGCCAAGCGTCGAGCTGGGTATCGGAACCGAAGGAGATAGACGTATTTTCGGCGATCTGCCCGCGCATGTCGCGGCCCTTGGTGTCCCGCTCGATCTCCACCTCCGAAAAACTCATCCGGGTCGCGTTGAGCGCGCTTTCGTCCAGCCCGCCGAGGCCGAACGTCGTCCGGTTTCGCAGTTCCGTATCCTGGAACCGGCTGTAGAGGGAGTACAGGTGCAGTGTGGTCGAATCGGAGATGTCGAGGTCGAAGTTGAGAACAGCGCCGATGCGCTTGCGCTCGACCTTGTACAGCCGGGGTTGGAATTCCTCGAGGAAGTCCATGCCGTTGTCGGCAACGTCCCAATCGTCGGATTCGGCATTGTCGGCCTGAAGCTTGCGGTCGTGCCAACTGACCGCGCCCGCGACCCCGAGGCGCCTGCCGCCTTCCAACTCGAGAACATTGCTGCCGGCAAAGGACGCCTTGGGGCTCCACTCATCGCGAATCTC
>CAZFGB010000028.1:0-36774 GCA_964518405.1 uncultured Pseudomonadales bacterium
ATGAGATCGGTGAGGAAGCCGAAGAAGAAGCAGACGCCGACCAGCCCCAGGGTGGTGATGCCGGGCCAGCGCGCCTTGGCCTTGCGCATGGTCCAGGCCATGAACCAGCACTGCAGGGGAATGATCGACACGTACGCGCCCACGAGAAACACGAGAGGTTCGGCGATCATGTTGCCGTGCGGCAGCACCCAGCCGGGCACGAAATTGGCCCAGGAGCCGAAGTTGATCATGTGCGAGTTGTAGGTGTAGACGAGGCGGAAGTAGTTGGCTAGGGGGTCGACCCAGAGCGTGGTGATCCAGGCCAGCACGAACAGCAGCGCGATGGTGATCCGGCCCTCCCGGCGGCACGTGCGGATGGCGTAGCCGATGACCCCGGCCGCCAGCAGCACGTTCGATATCTGGAAGAAGACGGCGAGAAAGGCCGTGTATCCCGGCATGACGTCCGTGCCGGGATTCGAGGGGACGAATTCGTCGGAAAGTACCCATCCGCCGAAGATGTAGACCTGCAGCGCCAGGAAGAACACGCCGATAGCGGCCCAGATGTAGATGGGTTCCGTGCGACCGCCCTCGATCGGTAGCGGTGCTGCGGGCGTCGTGGTGGCCATATGTCGAACTCCGGTTCCGAATCGCCTCGCAACGAGTCTACCCACTGATGCCGAGTCCGATCAATCGGGCTCAGGGGGGCTTGCGCGGGTGTGAAAGCTGGCACGCGCCTTCGGCTCCGACGGACTTCATGTCTAGCCGACAAAGCCCATTGAAGCCCATTGGGTTCGAGCGCGACGACCTGCCGGGCTTCGGCGGCAAGCCGGGATGCCCGGTCACGACTCGCCCAGGCGAGGGTATCGGCCGAGCAACAACAGGCTCGCCGAGCCTGCCGCGATCAGCACCGCGCAATACTTGAGGCCAAAGTCGTAGCCGGAGTGCTGGTCGAGAAAGTACCCGAAGGGCAGGGGCCCGATGGCTGCGGCGAGCACGGCGAGCGCGAAGGCGATGGCGAACACCTTGCCGTAGGCCTCCAGGGGGAAGTAGCGGGAGCACAGGTAGGAGATGACGTCGTTCTCGGCGCCCGCGCTGGCGCCTACGAGGAACGTGGCGAGGATCATGACGGGCGCGTATATGGGCGCGAAGAGGAACATCAGGCAGCCCGCGGCCGCCAGCGACATCGAGATGAAAGCCACGCCCGGCGCCCAGAGCAAGTCGTTCAGGAATCCGACCGTGAGGCGACCGCTGATGAGTCCAACCCCGAACGCGGTGAATATCGCCGACGCTTGGCTGATCGAAAAGCCCTTGCTCTCCAGCATGGGGACGATGTTGGTGAGGACGGGGATCAGACCGAACACCATGGTCGCAATGGGAATCGATATGAGCCAGAGATACCTCGATCCGAGGACGTCGCGATAAGACGTGTCCGCCTGCGCGGTCCGGCCCGCGCCACCGGCCTGTCCAGGCTCGGAAACGGCTTCGCTCTCGCCCGGCGCGGCTTCTTTCTCGCGCAGCCAGAAATAGCTGAACAGACAGCAGGCGAGCGGCAGGGCGGCCAGATACAGGAAACCGTGCTGCCAGTCGCCGCCGTGGCTCGTCAACAGGAACGGGACCACCATGGTGCAGATGCCCGACCCGCAGAGCACGATGGCGAGCGCTACCCCGCGCCTGCGCACGAACCACTCGCATACAACGTGTGTCCAGGTGACCTGCAGTGTGCCGCAGCCGACAAGCGGCATGAGGAAGTAGAACAGGTAGAGCGCGTTGCTTGTCAGAGGCGTCACCGACAGCAGCACAAACAAGCCAGCCAGGGCGCCCAGGGACACCATGGTCACCTTCCTGATGCCGAAGCGGCGATTGAGCGCGCCGGCGAGCTGCGCGCCGATCACGATCCCGATGAAGGTGAAGGTCAGGCAGCGCTGCAGGGCGCCCGCGGTGGTTCCGAGGGCCGCGCTGGCGTCGTTGACGATCGGACCAAAGCTGTACAGAGGTATGAAGCCCGCGGAGCAGACGATGCCCACGAAGCCCACCGCCAATATGCGCCAACCTAGCTGGAATTCGGATTGCCGCTCCATGAGTCCTCCCGTGCGTGCGCCAGCGTGACGTTGCCTAGTTTTACGCCACGGCAAACAGAAATACTAGTTTGTCTCGGCAAGAGGTGGCTACGCGCATAGGCGCCTTTGGCGCACGCGCTCGGCGGCGAACCACCCTCCGGGCTACAATCCCGGCATGGACTATGCGCAGTTCGGTTTCGTTCGCGCGGCGGCGGCGGCGCCCCGGGTGCGGGTCGCCGATCCGGCGGCCAATGCGGCGGCGCTCCTCGATGCGTATCGGGAACTGGCCGCCGGCGGCGCGTCGCTGGTGGCAACGCCGGAACTGGGCGTCACCGGCTATAGCTGCGAAGACCTGTTCGGGGCGGAGGACCTGCTGGCGGCATCGCGGGCGGCGATCGCCCAAGTGGCCCGCGAGACGGGCGACGCGGCGCTCATCGTCGGCGCACCCTGGCGCCTCCCGGATGGCCGGCTTCTGAATGCCGGATTCGTGTGTGCCGGCGGGCGCGTGGTGGGCGCGGTGCCAAAGTCGGCGCTGCCGAATCACGAGGAGTACTACGAGAAACGCTGGTTCGCTTCGGGCAGGGACGTGACCGTCGCGGTGGACGACGATCTGCTGGGCCATTTCACGATGAGCGCGAGGCAGCTGTTCGATATCGGCGGCCCACGTTTCGCCGTGGAGGTTTGCGAGGATCTCTGGTCGCCGGCGCCGCCGAGCGTGGGCCACGCCCTTGCCGGGGCGGACATCGTGGTCAATCTTTCGGCCAGCAACGAACTGGTGGCGAAGGCCGACTACCGGCGCGACCTGGTGCGGATGCAGAGCGCGCGGCTCGTCTGCGGTTATCTGTATGCGTCAAGCGGCCCCTGGGAGTCGACCAAGGATGTCGTATACGGTGGCCACCTGCTGGCTGCCGAGAATGGCTGGATGCTGGGCGAATCGGAGCGCTTTCGACTCGACGGCGGAAACCTCGCGGTGGACTTCGACTGGCACAGGATGCGTCGCGAGCGCGGCCGCAACTCGACGTTTTCCGGCGCCCCCCGCGGCGACGCCTATCCGGTGATGAAATCCGGTGCGCGGCGACGCCTCGAGGAGACGCTGCGACGCTACCCCAAACACCCGTTCGTGCCCGACGATGAACACGAATTCGATGCGCGGGCGAGAGACGTGCTCGCGATCCAGGCGACCGGCCTGGCGCGCCGGCTGCGCGCCGCGGGCAGCAATCACCCGGTCATCGGTCTCTCCGGCGGACTCGACTCCACGCTGGCGTTTCTCGTCAGCCTCGATGCGCTGGCGCTGAACGACCTCGGCGTGGATTCGCTGCATGCGATCACCATGCCGGGTCCCGGCACCACGGAACACACCAACGCATCGGCCAAACAACTGGCGGACGCCGCCGGGGCGGCCATTCGGGAAATATCCATCGAGGGAGCGGTCCGCTCCCACCTGGACGACATCGGTCACAACGGCGCATTTGACGTGACGTTCGAGAACGTCCAGGCCCGCGAGCGCACGCAGATTCTCTTCGACGTGGCGAATCAGACCGGCGGCATCGTTGTGGGCACCGGCGATCTCTCCGAACTCGCCCTCGGCTGGTGCACGTTCAACGCGGATCACATGGCGCACTACAACGTCAACGCCGGCGTGCCGAAAACCATGGTCGCCTATCTCGTCCGATGGTACGGGCGCCACCGCGCCCGGGCGCCGCTGGCGGCGGTGCTGGAGCGCGTGCTCGACACTCCCATCACGCCGGAACTCGTGCCTCCCGAGAGCGGTGACGTGGCGCAGAGAACAGAGTCGATCATCGGCCCCTACGAACTGCACGACTTCTTTCTCTATCACTACATCCGCACCGGCGCCGCCCCGGACAAGATTCACGCCTTGGCGAACCTTGCGTTCGCTGAGGAGTATTCGGGCGAGGAGGTCAAGCGCTGGCTCAAGGTGTTCTTCCGCCGCTTCTTCAACGCCCAGTTCAAGCGCACGACGCTGCCGGCGGGACCCAAGGTCGGTACCGTCGCCCTGTCGCCGCGCGGCGATTGGCGAATGCCCGACGAGGCGGACGCGAATGCGGCGCTGGCTTCGCTGGAGCAATTGCGATGATTCGAACCAGGGTTCGCCTGGGGTCGTTCCTTCTCTGCGCGTTCTCGGCGGTCGGGGCCGTTGCGCAGTCGGACGAGCCGTATTGCGGGGAGCGGGGCGTGTGGATCCAGACGCTCGGATCCGGCGGCGAGGAACTCAATGATGGACGCGGGGCGGCCAGCTACCTGGTCTGGCTCGGCACCCGCGCGTTGCTTCTCGTCGATCCCGGCCCCGGCAGTTCCCTGCGCTTCGACGAGGCGGGCGCCGACTTCCGCGATCTGGACGCCATCGTCTTTACCAATCTCCTGGCCCCGCGCACGGCGGATTTTCCAGGCTTCGTCGCAGGCTCCCGCAATGCCGACCGGGTTCGACCGCTGGCCGTTCTCGGCCCGGATGGCAGCGACGCCTATCCCTCGACCCGGGAGTTCGTCGAGCGCCTCATCGGCCCCGACGGGGCGTACTCGCATCTGGCCGGGTACCTGTCGTTCAGGAGCCCCGGCGGATACAAGATCAACGCCCGAAGCGTGCCCGCCACGGGACAGCGCCGATGGGCGGCATTCGGCACGAAAGACCTGACCCTGTCGTCGGTCCCGGTGCACCACGGAGACGTGCCGAGTCTCGCTTGGCGGGTCGAGATCGCGGGGCAGTCGGTCGTGTTTACCGGAAACTTCAGCAATCGCAACGACATCGTCGCGAGATTTGCCGAGGATGCGGACGCGTTGGTGACCCACCTCGCCATTCCGGAGTTCGCCCGCGGCGAAGTGCGGCAGCGTTTCGTGCGGCCGTCCCAGATCGGTCGCATCGCCCGCCGGGCGAACGTCCGCGCGGTGTTTCTCGGTCACCGGACGACCCGCACGCTGGGTCGCGAGAGCTCAAGCCGGGAGGCTCTCGCGGAACACTACGGCGGCCCCCTGGCATTCGCCAACGAGCTAGAATGCTGGGGTCTGTAGCAACGGAGCAAGGCATGGGGAAAGGAGACATCCGCACGCGGCGCGGCAAGATCAACCGCGGCACGTACGGCGTGAGCCGGCCGAAAAAGGAAAAGAAGGACAAGAACCGGGCGCGCGCCCGAAGCCGCGGCGCGTGAGCGATAGGCCAAGCGTTTGAGATCGGCAACATGACGCATGTCCGCGTCGAATAAGCTGTGTTTCCTGTCCGCCGTCGCGCAACGGCAACTGCTGGAGGCGGGAGAGGTCAGCGCCCTGGAGTTGCTGGACGCCCACATTGACCGGATCGAACGCTACGACGGTACTCTCAATGCTGTCGTCACGCGATGCTTCGACCAGGCGCGGCGGGAAGCGGCGACAAAAGCGTTGCGCGGGCCGCTCGCCGGATTGCCCGTCGCGCACAAGGACCTGGTTCCCACCCGAGGTCTTCGCACTACTTATGGCTCCGTGCTTCACGCGGACAACGTCCCGACCGCGGACGCGCTCATCGTGGCGCGCATCAAGGCCGCTGGCGCGATTACGCTCGGCAAGACCAACACGCCGGAGTTCGGGGCTGGATCACAGACTTTCAATCGCGTGTTCGGCGCGACGCACAATCCGTACGACGTCTCCCGCACCTGCGGCGGCAGCAGCGGCGGCGCGGCGGTCGCGCTAGCGGCGCGTTTCCTGCCCATCGCCGACGGCAGCGATACCGGCGGGTCGCTGCGCAATCCCGCCGCATTCTGCAATGTCGTCGGTTTCCGGCCATCGCCGGGCCGGGTTCCATCGGAGTCCACCCAGTGGAGCGACCTGTCGACGGCTGGTCCGATGGCCCGCAGCGTCGATGATGCCGCGCTGCTGTTTTCCGTGATCGCCGGTCCGCATGATCGCGCGGCAGGCGTATTGCCCGAGCCGGGCGAGATTTTTCGGCGCGTAACGCCGGCCGAACTCCGAGGCCTCAGGGTGGCTGTGACCGAGGACTTCGGAGGCTTGCCGGTCCAGACCGAGATACGACAGGTAATCCGCACGATCGCGGAGAAGCTGGAGGCGGCCGGTGCCCGGGTCATCGAAGCCTGTCCGGACCTCGCCGACGCGACCCGCATCTTCCACGTGCTTCGCGCAGCCCGCTTCCGCGCGCGGTTCGGGGGATTCGTAGATGAGCAGAAGGCCGAACTCAAGGACACGATCATCTGGAATACCGAAGCCGGAGAAGCCCTGACCTACGCGGATGAAGATTGGGCAAACCTTGCCCGCTCCGCTCTCGTCGCGCGCGTGGCGGAGTTTTTCCGGCAGGCGGATATCCTTCTCGGGCCGACGACGCAGGTACTGCCGTTCGACATCGAGACCGATTGGGTGCGTGAGATCGAGGGGCGACCCATGCGTACCTACATCGAGTGGATGCAGAGTTGCAGTTGGATCACTGTCACCTGTTGTCCCGCCCTCTCGCTTCCAGGCGGGTTCGCTTCGGGTTTGCCCGTCGGCGTGCAACTGGTGGCGCCGCTGCGGCGGGACCGGTTCCTGTTGTCGGTCGCGAAGGCGGTGGAAGCGATCACCGGCTACGGGCGGATCGCGCCGGACCTGTCGTTTGAGGAAGAGACATGACCGAATCCATCCTGCTTCTGCACCCGGGAGAGATGGGCGCATCCATCGGCGCCGCGCTGCGCGCCGGCGACCACGCGGTGCGTTGGGTATGCGAGTCCCGCAGCGACGCGACGCGGCAGCGCGCAGCGGCGGCCGATCTGATGCCGGCGGAAACCCTCGAAGAGGCTTTGGCCAATGCGGGAAGCGTGATATCCGTGTGTCCGCCGGACGCCGCGGTGGATGTCGCGCGGAGGGTGCGCGATGCCGGATTCAACGGCGTTTACGTCGATGCGAACGCGGTCTCGCCCGCGACTTCCAAACGTCTCGCGGACATCGCGGGTGACGGCTTCGTCGATGGCGGGATCATCGGTCCGCCGGCATGGCGGCCCGGGGCGACGCGCCTGTACTTGTCCGGCGACGACGCTTCCCGGGTCGCATCCTGGTTCGAAGGATCCCTGGTGGACGCACGCGTCGTCGCATGCTCGGCATCGGCGCTCAAGATGTGCTACGCCGCCTACACCAAGGGGTCTTCGGCCGTGATACTCGCCATCCGGGCGCTGGCGGCATCGCAAGGGGTCGAGGATGCATTGTTATCCGAATGGGACATCTCTCAACCCGGCCTCGCGGCCAGAAGCGATGCGTCCGCCCGGGGAACGAGCCGCAAGGCATGGCGCTTCGAAGGCGAGATGCGGGAAATCGCGTCCACCTTCGCCGATGCCGGGTTGCCGTCGGGCTTCCACGAAGCGGCTTCGGACATCTATCGTCGCATGCGCGGGTTGAAGACCGCGGAAGACGCCGATATCCAACGCGTCATTGAGACGCTGCTGGCAGCTGGGAAGTGATGACGGATCCTGGATTCGCCCTTTTGCGGGCGGTCGAGTCGCGATACGCCGGTTTTTTTTAGTATGCTCGACTATACGGCGGTGTTGCGGCGTCAAGATGTGGCAACATAGCCCTACTTGCGACAGGAGGTCACATGAACTTGATTCGAATATTCGCTGCCCTGCTGGCAGTCGGGGTGCTTGTAGGTTGTGAGCAAAGCGGGTCTTCCGGAGAGTCCGACGCCGCGGCGGAAGAGCCCATGGAAGCAATGGAAGAGGCAACCGAGGCTGCAGCGGAAGAAGCTGTAGAAGAAGCTGCGGCAGAAGAGCCCATGGAAGAGGGGGCCGACGATGCGGCGGAAGGCGAAGCGGCCGCTGAAGGCGACGACGCGGGTGAAACCGCCGACGACGCCATGGACGCCTCGGAGATGCCCGCCGACGCGGACGACACGATGCCCGCCATGGAGGTGGAAGAGGCCGCGCCGGCCGACGGCTAGAGCCAAGATATCCGTCGCACGGGAAAGCCTGCGCCGTGTCTCAACTCCCGCTCAGGCCGCCTCGCGACGTTTATCAAGGGAAGGTGCCGTTGAGCAGAACTTCCCCCCGGGGGCCGTGGCTCGCTGCGGCCCTCGGCGAATCCCGGACGTTAGATCACGGGTTGACCGGCGGTCCGCGGTTCCGCGCTCGATGCGCGGTCATCACCCGCGAGTCGTGCCGCCATGCCGACCAATAGCGCCCTGTCGGTCCGCATATGGACGACAGGGCGCCGTTGCATCCCGCCGGAGTCCTCCCCATCAGGCTTGGCGGCGAATGGTCGCGCGCTCCCAATGTTGAACCAGCTTGCTCTGACGCTCGACATATGGGCGGGGCCTGCCCATACTCTCCAATTGGCGCGTACGGGCCCCTCGCGGCTTCAATCGCGTTTTTGTCGCCCTTTTTTCGGGACTTTCGCCGGCATCCCGCCATTTGCGCGGGGCTGGCCCATGGGAGGGGTGGAATGGATTTGGACCACAATCGAATGTAGCAGTGCTTCGGAGCTATTCAGCCGTCGTTGAGTCAACTAGAGCAGCTTGAGGATCGGAGGAAAGGACGAAACCCGCCACAGGAGGCTTTAAGTTGAAAATATACATAGGAAACATGCCCTATAGCATCACCTCGGAGGAACTCGAGGCGCTGTTCGGAGAACATGGGCGCGTACAGGACGCGCAGGTGATCACGGACAGGGAAACGGGACGCTCCAAGGGATTTGGCTTCATCGACATGCCGGATAACTCCGAGGCCGACGAGGCGATCAAGGCGTTGAACGGTACCCAGCTCAGCGGCCGGCAGATCACCGTGAACCAGGCGCGTCCGCGCCGGGAGCGGACCCGGCGGTACTAGGCCGCGGCCTGCCGGCCCGACAGACCCGCTCGGCGCCGGGCCGGGATCAGGCACCCGCTTCGGGATAGCGCCGACGCATGTCGGCGACGGACTGCCGGATGAGATCCTCCAGGGCTCGCATGTCGATGCCCTGGAGTTTTCTCTTCAACGCAGCCGTCAGGAGACCTTCTCGGGCGCTTGGAAGAACAGTTCGCGCAATGCGCGGCCGGGATCGCCGGTGCGCATGAACGCTTCGCCGACGAGGAACGCGCGGACGCCGGCGTCCCGCATGCGGCGGACATCCTCCCGGGTGCGGATGCCGCTCTCCGTCACGACGGTCGTTCCCTCGGGAACCTGGGCCAGCAGGGAAAGGGTGGTATCGAGGGACGTGTCGAACGTGCGCAGGTCCCGATTGTTGATGCCGAGGAGGGCCGGTGCCGACCGCAGGGCGTCGTCGAGTTCGCGCGCACCGTGCACTTCCACGAGGACGTCGAGACCCAGTTCTCCTGCAATTTCGGAGAACGATGCGACTTGCCCTGGATCGAGAACGGCGGCAATAAGCAGGATGCAATCCGCGTCGAGTTCGCGCGCTTCGAAAACCTGGTACTCGTCGATAACGAAGTCCTTGCGGAGCACGGGGAGACCCGCTGACGCCTTCGCCTTCGCCAAGTGTCCGTCCGCACCCTGGAAGAAGGTCTCGTCGGTCAGGACGGAAAGGCACGCGGCGCCGGCCGCCTCGTAGCTCCGGGCGATGGTCGCCGGATCGAAGTATTCGCGGATCACCCCCCTGCTCGGCGACGCTTTCTTCATTTCCGCGATCACTGCGGGGTTCCGGCGCTTGACGGCGGCGGCGAAGCCGCGCGTGGGCGCGGCGTGTTCCGCCGCAGCCCTCAGGTCGGCCAGAGGCCGTTTACGGCGCCGGTCCGCAAGTTCCTCCGCCTTTTGGGCAAGGATTCGGTCGAGGACCGTCATTGCCCGCTCATGAGACTCGACAGGCGCGCCAGTTCCCGCAAACGCTCCCCGGCCATTCCCGACGCGATCGCGTCCTGCGCCATCGCCACGCCGTCGGCCAAGCTGAGCGCTACGCCCGATACGTAGATCGCCGCCCCGGCATTGAGCGCGACGACATCCGACGCGGCTTCGTTCTCCCGGCTGAAGGCGGCCCTGATCAGCGCCAGGCTCTCGGCGGGAGAC
This sequence comes from uncultured Pseudomonadales bacterium, assembly GCA_964518405.1. Classification (GTDB taxonomy): domain Bacteria; phylum Pseudomonadota; class Gammaproteobacteria; order Pseudomonadales; family Azotimanducaceae; genus VXNE01. Next base: position 9,992 of record CAZFGB010000028.1, read on the forward strand.
CCGGCTCGCAAGGTATCCGTGGAATGCGTCGACATGCCGAAGTCCCGGGGATGGACTGAGTATTCGGCGATCTCGCCGGACTTGCACTCCACCACGAGGGAAGGACCCGCGACCGATATTTCGTCGAGGCCGTCGCTATGCACGATCAGCGCGTGTTCGGCGCCGAGCAGCGCGGCCACTTCGCCCAGGGCCCGTTGCCAGGCGGGCGCGAACACGCCGATCACCTGGCGTTTCGCGTTTGCCGGATTGGTCAGCGGACCAAGCAGGTTGAAAACGGTGCGCACGCCGAGTTGCTGCCGGACAGGACCCGCGTGCCGCATGGCGCTGTGGTGCATCTGCGCGAACATGAAGCCGATGCCGAGTTCGGTGATGCATCGCGCGATCTGCTCAGGTGCCAGGGACAGGTCGACCCCCGCGGCTTCGAGCACGTCCGCGCTCCCGCTTGCGCTGGTCATTCCCCGGTTGCCGTGCTTCGCCACATGCGCGCCGGATGCCGCCGCCACGAACGCCGCCGCGGTCGATACGTTGAACAATTTGGCGGAACCGCTGCCCCCGGTGCCCGCGGTATCGACGAGGTGGGGGACCGAAACATCCACCTTGAGGCTGACGGCGCGCATGGCCTCGGCGGCGCCCGCGATCTCCGCCGCCGTCTCGCCCGCCGTCCGAAGCGCCATCAGCACGCCGCCGATCTGCGCCGGCGTCGCCTCGCCGGCCATGATGATGTCGAACACGTCCCGCGCTTCCTCCCGGGAGAGATGTTCGCCGTTGGTCAGGCGCTCGAGGGCTTCGCGTATGTCCATGTGTCGACTACCGTTTCAAGGTTGGCTAATGCCGGAAGCGCCAAGAAAATTGCGCAGCAGGTCATGTCCGACGCGGGTCATGAACGACTCCGGGTGGAACTGTACGCCTTCGACCGCGAACTCGCGATGCCTGAGGCCCATGATCTCGTCGTTCGAACCGTCTTCGAACCGTGTCCAGGCGGTGACTTCAAGGCAGTCGGGCAACGTTTCGCGCCTGACCACCAGGGAATGGTAGCGCGTCGCTTCGAAGCCGTCCGGCAGGTGTTCGAACACGCCGCCGCCGGCGTGGTATACGGCGCTCATCTTGCCGTGCATGACCCGGCGCGCCCTGACGACTTCGCCGCCGTACGCCCGGGCGATGCTCTGATGCCCGAGGCAGATGCCCAGGATCGGAATCCTGCCGCCGTATCGGCGCACGGTATCGACGGAGATGCCGGCCTCGTCCGGGGTGCAGGGACCGGGGGAGATGACGATCCCGTCGGGCGCGATCCCCTTGATTTCGTCGAGCGTGACCTCGTCGTTGCGGCGCACGCATACCTCGGCGCCGAGTTCTCCGAGGTACTGCACCACGTTGTAGGTGAACGAATCGTAGTTGTCGATCATCAGGATCATCCGGCGAAGCCTACATCGAGGGTGATGTCGTCGTAGAACGGCGGATGAATCGCTGGACCCGCCGGCGCCGGCGAGCCGCGTCGCGCCGTCAGAGCGCCTGCGGCGCGAGGCCGAGTCCGTCGAACATCGCCATGTCCGAATCGAAGCTCGGGTTCGGCGTCGTCAGGAGCCGGTCGCCGCAGAAGATCGAGCCGGCGCCGGCGAGGAAGCAGAGCGCCTGCGCCTCTTCCGAAAGGTCGGTGCGCCCCGCCGACAGGCGGATGACCGAGCGCGGCATGAGTATGCGCGCCGCGGCAATGCATCGAACCGTCTCCAGCGGCGAGATCGATTCGGTGCCGTGCATCGGCGTGCCTTCCGCCCGCACGAGGTTGTTGATCGGCACGGACTCCGGGTGTTCCGGCAGGTTGGCGAGTTGCACCAGCAGGCCGGCGCGGTCCTTGCGGGTCTCTCCCATGCCGATGATGCCGCCGCAGCAGACCTTCATCCCCGCGTCTCGCACGTGGGCGAGGGTGTCGAGACGGTCCTGGTAGGTTCGCGTCGTGATCACTTCCCCGTAGTAGTCGGGAGATGTGTCCAGATTGTGGTTGTAGTAGTCGAGACCCGACTCGCCGAGGGCCCGCGCCTGATCCTCCGTCAGCATGCCGAGCGTGACGCAGGTCTCCATCTCCAGCTCCTTTACCGCTCGCACCAGTTCGCACACCTTGCGGGTCTGCGAATTGGTGGGACTGCGCCACGCGGCGCCCATGCAGAACCGGGTCGCGCCCGCGTCGCGCGCCTTCTTCGCCGCTTTGACGACATCTTCCGCGGGCAACAGGTTGTGCATTTCGACGCCGGTGTCGTAGTGAATGCTCTGCGGGCAGTACTTGCAGTCCTCCGGACAGCCGCCGGTCTTGATGCTGAGCAGCGTGCTGATCTGCACTGCGTTCGGCGCGTGATGCGCCCGGTGGATCGACTGCGCGGCGAACAGCAGGTCGTTGAGCGGCTGCGCGAACAGGGCCATGGCCTCGTCGATGGCCCAGTCGTGCCTGATACGCTGTTCGATCATCCGTCCTCTCCTGGAACCTTGGCGCGTGAGCCTACTGAAACGTGCGCGCGAAGGCTACTGACGTTGTGCGCTGACGTTGCGCGTGGAGCACGATCCGACGCAGGATGGTCGATAAGAACTGAACAGCCTTCGGCGATGCGATGCAAGCGTCCGGCGAACCCATCGACACAGTTGTCCCGATTCCGCGGAGGTGGTCACGCCTCTGGCGGACCGGCCTGATTTTCGCAGCGCCTTGGCTGGCGGGCGGCTGCGTGGCGTTTCAGTACTACACCCAGGCGGCCGCCGGACAGCTTGAAGTCCTGCGGACGAGCCGGACCGTCGAGTCGGTCATCGCCCATCCCGATACGGAGGCGGCATTGCGGGATCGTCTGCTGGTCGCGGAGGGAATTGTCGATTTCGCCGCGTCGGATCTCGGATTGGATCCGGGGAGCAGCTACCGGCGGTACGCGGCGCTTGGCAGACCGTTCGTCGTCTGGAACGTGTTTGCCGCGCCGCCGCTATCCCTCGATGGCCGTCGCTGGTGTTATCCCTTCGTCGGCTGTGTGCCGTATCGGGGCTACTTCGACCGGAACGCGGCCTTGAGAGCGGAGGCCCGGCTGGCGCGGCGAGGCTTCGAGACTTACGTGGCGGGTGTCTCGGCGTACTCCACGCTTGGCTGGTTCGACGATCCCCTGCTGAGCACGTTCATCGGCTGGTCGGAACCACGCCTGGCCGAACTGCTGCTGCACGAGATTTCCCACCAACGGATATGGGTGCGGGACGATGCGGCCTTCAACGAGTCGTTCGCGACGTTCGCCGGCGAGACCGGCGCGCGGCTCTGGTTCCGAAAAACGGGACGCGAGGCGGAGTTTGACGGCTACGTCGCCTCCCGCCAAGGCTGGCAGCGGCTTCGGGCATTGCTGTTGGCCACCCGAGCGCAACTGGAGTCGGTGTATCGGGACGGAGGCGGCGGCGAGGAGTTGCGGTACCGACAGAAAGCCCAGGTACTCGAAGCGTTCCGGCGTTGCTATCGGCGGCACAAGCCCTCGCTGGGCGGCGGAGCTTTCGACGGGTTGGTGGAAAAGGTCAACAACGCCTACCTGTCCGCGTTCGGCACCTACACCGACTGGTATCCGGCATTTGCGGCGCTGTACCGGCGGGAGGGCGGTTGGACGGCTTTCCTGGATGCGGCCGATGGCCTCGCCGATCTCGCCCCGGAAGAGAGGAATATCGCGCTTGAGGCATTGAAACCCAAGCGCCGCGCCAAGGGTGGTGAACGCGCGCTGATTCAATGCGGTGCCGGTTCCGGTTGCGTTGAGAACCACTTGACAGCAAGCGCCGTCTATCACGATGATAGGTTCTGAAACGGTGCGAAGCGCGTTTCGAGGATCGCCTGTCATGAGCGATGCAGTGTATGGGGCGGTCTTGGAACGGGTCCATGAGCTTGCTCAAGACACCTTCAACATAATATTGGACAGCCATGCGCAAGAGCGGATGGCTCAAAGAGACATTATTGATGCACAAGCGTTGAGGGTGCTGCGCGAGGGCAACCTACATGGCGAGTTGGAACTGGATGGGGGCGATTGGAAGATGACGTTGGACAAGTATTGCTCTGGGCGGTTGGTGCATGTGGTCGTGGCTCTAGCCGGATCTCAGCTAATCGTCGTGACCGCATACTAGAGTCTCCGGCGGGCGGGCAAGTAGAGATGGAGAACCAACCGCATCACTATCGGCAGTGTGGGCTAGACCACGTGTACCTGGTCAATGGATTCGAACGCGTCGACACCAAGTACGGCGAGTCAATCAGAGTCCACGACATCGATGGACTGCACCGGGTGATCGGCATGCATCTGATCGAGCAGAAAAGGCCGTTGAGCGGCCCGGAAGTACGGTTCATTAGACACGAACTGGATCTTTCGCAGCGTGGGCTGGGTGCTCTTCTCGACAAGAGCGGCCAGACTGTGGCGCGGTGGGAGAAGGGTGAGGTCCAGATTGACGGCACCGCGGAACGGCTTCTGCGGTTGCTCTACAAGAATCACGCGCAACCTTCCGGTCACACAGCGATCAGGCAGATGCTCGAGTCCCTGGCTTTGGTGACGCTCGCCGGGGGGCGCAAGGACGAGAGCAAGGTCCAGTTCGTCGAGGATGCCGCAGGTCGGTGGCACGAACAGTCCGCCATCGCGTAAGAGTATCGCCCTTCACGGCTTCCTTACCGAGCCACGGCCTTGGCGTGGGTCAACTCCCGCTCACCGCTTCAAAGCTGCTCAGCGCCGAGCGAAGGTTCTCCATGATCTCCTCCACGAGCACTTCCGGTTCCGGCAGGTTCTCCAGATCAGTCATGGAGGCGTCCTTCAACCAGAACACGTCGAGGCTGGCCTTGTCGCGCTCAAGAATCTCTTCCCGCGAGTAGGCGCGCCACCGACCATCCGCAGTGTCTTCGCTCCAGGTTTCCTTCCGGTTGTGGCGACTCTCCGGGTTGTAGCAGGCGACGAAATCCTCGAGGTGGGCGTAGGTCAGCGGCTTCTGTTTGAGCGTGTGGTGCACGTTCGTGCGATAGTCGTAGAACCAGACCTTGGACGTCTGCGGATCGGGACTGGCTGGACGGTTGTCGAAAAAGATGACGTTCGCCTTGACTCCCTGGGCGTAGAAGATGCCGGTGGGCAACCGGAGGATCGTGTGCAGGTCCGTGGTTTCGAGGAGCTTGCGTCGGATGGTCTCTCCCGCGCCGCCCTCGAACAGAACATTGTCTGGCACGACGACTGCGGCGCGACCAGTCGTCTTCAGCATGGTTCGGATGTGCTGGACGAAGTTCAACTGCTTGTTCGATGTCGTTGCCCAGAAGTCCTGCCGGTTGTAGGTCAGGTCGTCGGTTTCCTGTTCGCCGTCGGCGTTGGTGAAACTCATCGAGCTCTTCTTGCCGAAGGGCGGATTGGCGAGGACGTAGTCGAACGTCTCCGGCGGCGGCGAGATCAGCGCGTCCGTTGGCGAGATGGCCGTATCCCCAGTGATCTCCCCGATGCCGTGGAGGAGCATGTTCATCAGGCAGAGCCGCCGGGTGCCCGCGACTATTTCGTTGCCGTGGAAGGTCGCGTTCTTGAGAAACGCTTTCTGCTCCCTGTCGAGCGAATGGTTGTTCGGGTCCGCGAGGAAACCGTGCGCGGCGAGGAAGAACCCTCCGGTTCCACAGGCGGGATCGGCGATGGTCCTGTTCGGTTCCGGGCGCGCGCATGCGACCATCGCCCGGATCAGGGCGCGGGGCGTGAAGTACTGGCCGGCGCCGGACTTCGTGTCCTCCGCGTTGCGTTCCAGCAGCCCCTCGTAGATGTCGCCCTTCACATCCGCGCCCAGCACCACCCAGTCGGTGCCGTCCACCATCGCGACCAGGCGGGAGAGTTTGGCCGGGTCGGTGATCTTGTTCTGCGCCTTGGTGAAGATCTGGCCCAGCATGCCCCGTTGCTCGCCGAGCCTGCGCAGCAGCGTGACGTAGTGCGCCTCGAGTTCCGCGCCGCGGCGGCGGGTCAGGCTGGTCCAGTCGTAGCCTTCGGGGATGCCGATGTCGCGGCGGTATGGCGGCCTGGCGTATTCGTCCGCCATCTTGAGGAAGATCAGGTAGGTCAACTGCTCGAGGTAGTCGCCGTAACCGACGCCGTCGTCGCGCAGCGTCGTGCAAAAGCTCCAGACCCTGGAGACAATGGGCGCCGAACTCATGCGCTGGAATCCCCTGCCCGCCGCGCCAGGGCTTCTCCCGCAGGCGTGCGACGGTAACGCTGCCTGGGACTGTTCGGCGTTTCGGGGATCGTCATCTCGACGAGACCGGCCGCGAGGGCCGGCGTGAGATACGCCTCCAGGAAATGCGGTCGGTGAGCGACGCCCAGCACATCCTGTAGCTCACCGCGGGGCATCTTCCCCGTCAGCGCCATGACCAGGCGCTCAACTTGTTCGGTGACTTGTTCGGTAGCTTGTTCGGTAACTTGTTCGGTAGCTTGTTCGGTAGCAGCATGTTTTTCTTTATTATCCAATGGGTTAACTTGTTCGGTCGCTTGTTCGGAAGGCTGGCCTTCCCCGGCTTCTCCAGAGGCCTTCTGGAACTCGGGATGCACCGGCAGCCGGACCAGAAACCAGGTGCGATCTTCGTCGGTCTCGAAACTCGGCGCGGGCGAGCCGTTGTCGCGCATCGCCCGCAGGATCTTCGGCACCCCGGTCGAGCGGCCTTCCGCCAGGTCCAGCTCCTTCAGGAACTCGCCGATCCGCCGGTTGCGGTAGCGGCGGCTCACGACCTTCCCTTGCTGAAGATCCTCCATCCGGATGGACCGGTCGGCGCCGGGAAAGCTCAGGACCAGCAACTCCTCGCGGGTGATTCTCACCTCGACGGGTTCACGTTCTTCGTAGGAGCGATGATAGATAGCGTTGGCCAGCGCCTCTTCGACAGCCGCCGGCGGGAAGTTCCAGAATCGCTCGGCCTCTGGCGTGTGGGGATGCTTCACGACCGCCTCCCTCAGCTGGCTGCCCTCGATGTAGCTGATCGCGTCGCGCAGGATCGCCGCCAGCGGCCCGCGAAACTCCTTCTCCTCGAAATAGTCGCCGCCGGGACCGTCCGGGAACCAGACCACGTCGATCTGCGTGGCGGGGAAAAACTCGTGCGGGCGGTCGTTGAAGAACAAGAGGCCGACATTCTTGGGGAACAGGGCTTCCGAGGGACCCCCGACGATGTTCATGCGCCGCCCCATCGCTTCCATCGAAAGCTCGGACACTTCGGCCAGGAGGTCGCTGCCGATATCCTGCAGGTGTTGCTGAATCAGTCGGAAGGAAAGATCGTCCAGTGAGGCGTTCCGGTGGTGGCGATCATCGAACGGCACCGTCGCGGCCAAACCGAGCAGCTCGCGCTCGTCCTCGCCCCTGGCCCTTACCGTGCTGCTGTGCCTGCGAATGTAGTAGCCCCATTCGCGCCTGTTCGGCGACAGGCCGACCCTCGTCCGGTAGGGCCGGGTCTCGCCGCCGGGCGCGTAGAGGACCAGGACCGTCCTGCCCTCCGTTTCATGGACCGCCGTCAGTGGATGGTAGGGCGGCTGGATCGCGGAGTTGCCGAGGTTCAGCAGTTCGCGCTGTATTGCATCGATGGCGTTCGGGTCCAGTCCCTTCGGCGGCAGGACGGGACGCCCGTCGCGCTCCTCGACGCCCAGCACGACATAGCCGCCGCCCAAGTTGTGGAAGTCGTTGGCGAAGGCGCATAGCGCGCGCAGGACACTCGCGGGATTCCAACCGGCCTTGTACTCGACGCGCTCGCTCTCGATGGTGCGCCGCCGCAGGAGATTGTCGATGTTGATGGGCAGGGCGACCGTCATTGTTCCTCTTCCGCGCCCTCGGGGAGTTCCTCCCCCTTGAGCGTGGGTCGTCGCTCGGGTTTCGCGCGCTTCTCGCGGATCAAGCGTCGCACAGACGCTTCCATCGACACCCCCACCTGCGGAGCCTCGCGCTTCAGCCGGGATATGTCGGCAGGATCGAGACTGTTGCTCATGTCGGCGCCTCCTGCTTGGTCCGTTGCCGGGTTTTGTGGCCGTCGAGACTGCAAACTATGCAATCGGGGAACGCAGGTCAAAGCTCGGCTGCGCCCTTGCCTGCATGCGACTTGGCGAAATTACCGCGACCGACGGGAGGCGCAGAGTGGTTAGCCGAGTAAGCAGCAAGTGGACGAGTTCAAACAGTCATTGACTAACGTCAATTGTAAGCCGCGAGTAGCGGCCATGCGGGTGCCGGATGGCGATCCCTCCGACTGCTCTTCGACCGTGGTGAGCCTGGCGCCCCAGTTGTCTGGCTTGGCCGCCACGACACCTTTCCCTGTCCACATGCCACTCGGAACAGTCAATCGGAATACGACGCGAGTTGCTGATCGAACGCCATTATCTTGACCATTTTTCCGGACCGTCGAAGCTCCGCGGCAAGGTCGATGATCGAAATGTCCGCGAAGGAGTAGTTGGGACCCGACGATTCCAAGAAGCGCTCTGCCAGTTGCATGATGTCCGTCGAGCGGAGCACGATGTCCGATCCGACGGTCGTGATCGTCCACGGACTGTCTTGATCGAGGGATCTTTCGATGTCGTCGCGCAGCCTCTGGCTGAGGGCGCGACGACTGCCTCCATCTCGCACATGGGTGATATGGCTTGCGACCTCGAACAGCACAGGTACGGTGACGAACAGTTCGCAGCCGGCGTCGATGAACTCGACGGGTGTCGGCGACGACAGTCGATGTGCGTGAGCGATTGAAGTAGCGGGGTACTCGATACAGTTCGAGCAGCCACGAGGTGTCAAGAATCGCTGTGTCGCTCAAGACAGCGACGCGAGCCACTCACGCGTTTCTCGGGTGCGCCTTTTGGCGAAGTCCGGCGAGAGATGCCGATCAAGCATGCCACGGGATACAAAATCGCCGAGTCCGCCTCGGAGGCCGACGGTGCCGGCGATGTCCATTTCGTCGAGTCCGGTAACCCGCGACCCGCTGTCGGGGCCCTCGCTGTGGCAGATGAGGACGCTATTCATCTCCGATTCTTCGAACGCATCCATGAACGCCGGGTTGTGCGTTGTCACGAGGACGTTGAGCTTGCGGCGACTTGCCGTCTCGGCGAGTTCGCCAACGAGCAGCTTGGCCCGGCTCGGATGAAGCCCATTGTCGAACTCCTCGATGACGATACGGGAGCCACCCGGCACAGTTTCCATCGCGGTGACGATAGCGAGCATCCGCAATGTGCCGTCGGACAGAATCCGGGCGTCGACCAGTTTTCTGCCGTTGTTGTCCTTTCCCTGGTCGGGGACGAAGCCGGCCATGACGTCCCCAAGGGATGTCTCCTCAAACCCAATCCTGGTGAACGGCTCCTCCGGGATCTGCCGCATGATCTCTGTTATGCGCCGCAATGCGGGAGTGTCCTCCTGTTGGAAATCACTCAGCGCGAACAAAACGGACGAGAGGTTGGCGCCGTTGCGGAGAAGCTGGGGCGCGGACTCGACGCGCGCGTACTCGCGCATCGCTTTCGGCTGCGGGTCGAATATGTAGGAGTTCCGGAGATGACGTCTGACTCCATCAACCGTTTGTGTTGCCGTTCGGAGTCCGGGGGCCGTCAAACTACTGTTCCTGATGACCTCTTCGTAGCGCGAGAGGACGGAGCGTGACGCCGACAGCGTGCAGGTCGGATTCCGCCCGCGCGAGAAGTTGCTGTATTTCACCTGCATCAGGTCACCGTGGTCATACACGGCATGGAAGATGACTTGATGTCCGACCTTCAAACTCTCCGCAGCCAACTGAACGTCGTTCTTTCCACGGACGGCGACTTGTATGGAATAGTCCACAGGCTGGTTGCGAACACGAACTCTATTGAATCGGAGCCCGAAGCTGTTCCTGCCGAAACGTACGCACGACCGGAGGCCGCCCCGCACCTCGAAGGAACCGCGGTCCATATCGGTAATCTCGTTGAACGGTGCGCCCCGAGCAAGGGCGGCGAAGAGTTCGACGCCTTCGATGAGGTTGGTCTTGCCCGATCCGTTCCTCCCAAGCAAGACGGTCAGGGGATCGAACAAGTTGAGTTCGGCGCGGGCGAAGTTCTTGAAGTCGGTCAGGCAGTGCATGAGGAGTCCCGCATGCGAGGGTTCAACTTTGCGGCCGGTAGTCGCCTTGGGGCGATTCGCCATTGTAACAGCAACGGAGGCGGGTCAAACGAAGTAGAAGTCGCTGTCCCCATAACAGTATTGCCGGATGCGTACATTCGTGCGACATTGGCGCGGTCGAGATCGGTGCCGAGTGTCGAGGGGGAGGTGCCTTGGAGCAACTGGGCGAACACTCGATCCCGGCACCCCGCGAGCGCGTGTGGGAGGCGCTCAACGATCCGGCGGTCCTGCGCCAGTGCATAGAGGGTTGCCGGCGTTTCGAACGGATCGGTGACGACCGGTACGCCACCGAAGTCCTGGCGAAGGTCGGGCCCGTGCGAGCGACATTCAAGGGCACCGTTTCTCTCGTCGACATCAATCCCCCCGAGAGCTATGGCCTGGAACTCGCCGTCAATAGCGGCGCGGCGGGTTTCGGCAAGGGCACGGCGTCCGTGACTCTGACGGAGACCGATCAGGGGACCCTGCTGAGATACGCGGCGACCGGGACCGTGGGCGGCAAGCTCGCCCAGATCGGTCAGCGGCTGATCGATGTCGCGGCGCGCAAGACTGCGGACGGGTTCTTCGAGACCTTCGCGGGGCTCGTGGCCGCCGATCCGGTCGAACTGGAGGCGAAGCCGGACATCGGCGTCGGCGGCCGCGTCGACGCCCGCGCCGCGCGGCGGAAGCGTCTGGCATGGGGGGTGGGATTGGCGTTATTGTTGGTAGTGGCGTTCATTCTTCTATGGCCCGTATAGCCCGGGGGAGGTTTCAGGTGGAAGTTACGTTAACGGTCAACGGTGCATCGCACAGCCTGGATGTGCCGGACAACACGTTGCTGGTAGAGGTGCTCCGGGAGCGCCTCGGCCTCACCGGCACGCATGTCGGGTGCGACACGAGTCAGTGCGGCGCCTGCGTCGTACACATGGACGGGTGCGCGGTGAAGTCGTGCACGGTGCTCGCCGGACAGGCGGACGGCGCCGATGTGACGACGATCGAGGGCATCGGCTCGGCGGACGCGTTGCATCCCATGCAGGAGGCTTTTCGCGACTGCCACGCCCTGCAGTGCGGGTTCTGTACGCCGGGCATGATCATGGCCGCCATCGACCTGGTGCGGACGTCGGAGGACCTCGATGAGCAGGCGGTCCGGGACGGGCTCGAAGGCAACCTTTGCCGTTGCACCGGCTATCACAACATCGTCCGCGCGGTGCTCGCCGCGCGCGACAACATGTAGGCAGGGACGAGGAGGACACGACCATGGCGGAAACGGGGACAGGCATCGGCGCGGCAGTCAAGCGCACCGAAGACGTACGTTTCATCACCGGCGCCGGCCGCTATACCGACGATATCGATCAGGCTGGCCAGGCCTACGCGGTGTTCCTGCGGTCGCCGCACGCGCGCGCGACCATCGGCGGCATCGATGCCGCCGCCGCCTTGCGGGTTCCTGGCGTCGTCGCCGTCTATACCGGCGCGGACCTTGCGGCGGACGGCATCGGCGACCTGCCCTGCGGCTGGCTCGTAAAGTCCAAGGACGGCTCCGACATGATTCAGCCGCCGCACCCGCCGCTGGCGGTGGAGCGCGTCAACTACGTCGGCGAACCCTACGGGGTGGTCATTGCCGACACGCTGCAGGCCGCGCGGGACGGGGCGGAGGCGGTGGTCGCGGACTTCGACGACCTGCCGGCGGTGGTCGATGTGGCGACCGCCGACCAGTCCGACCAACTGCATGAATCGGTGCCGGGCAACCAGTGCTACGACTGGGAGCTTGGCGACAAGGCGGCCACCGACGCGGCTTTTGCGGGCGCGGACCACGTCGCCTCGCTCGACATCGTCAACAATCGACTGATCCCCAACGCCATGGAACCCCGCGCCGCCGTCGGCGACTTCGATGCGGCGTCGGGCGTGTATACGCTCTACACGACGTCCCAGAACCCGCACCTCGAGCGTCTGGTGCTGGCGGCCTTCGTTCAGGTGGCGCCGGAGTCGAAGTTGCGAGTGGTATCGCCCGACGTGGGCGGGGGTTTTGGCTCCAAGATCTTCGTTTACGCGGAGGAAACCGCGGTCATATGGGCTGCGGGCAAGCTGCGGCGCGCCGTGAAGTGGCGGGCGGACCGCTCCGAGTCGTTCCTGGCGGATGCGCACGGCCGCGACCACGTGACGAAGGCGGAGCTGGCCCTGTCGTCCGACGGCACGTTCCTGGGTCTCAGGGTCAAGACCATCGCCAACATGGGCGCCTATCTCTCGACGTTCGCGTCGAGCGTGCCGACCTACCTGTACGGCACGTTGATGGCGGGGCAATACAAGACGCCGGCGATCTATGTCGAAGTGCGCGCCATGTTCACCAATACCGCGCCGGTGGACGCATATCGGGGGGCGGGGCGACCCGAAGCCACCTACGTGGTGGAACGGTTGGTCGAGACCGCCGCGCGCGAGCTTTCCATGGATCCGTCGGAGATTCGGCGCAGGAACTTCATTCAACCGGAGGATTTTCCCTACGCCACTCCGGTCGCCCTCACGTACGACACCGGCGACTACGAGGCGAGTCTCGACAAGGCGCTGCAGCACATCGACTATGCGGGTTTCGCGGCTCGGCGCACGGCGTCGGAAGCGAACGGCAACAGGCGCGGCATCGGCTTTTCGAGCTATATCGAGGCGTGCGGGCTCGCGCCGTCGCAGGTGGCCCTGTCGCTGGGAGCGGGCGTCGGCCTGTTCGAAAGCGCGGAAGTGCGGGTCAACGTCACCGGTTCGGTGACGGTCATTACCGGTTCGCACAGTCACGGCCAGGGGCACGAGACGACGTTCGCGCAGGTGGTGTCCGACCGCCTCGGCATCCCCCTGGAAGACGTGGAAGTCGTCCACGGCGACACGGCGCGCTCGGACTACGGCCTCGGCACGTACGGCTCGCGCTCCATCGCGGTGGGCGGATCCGCGCTGGTCAGGGCGACCGACAAGATCATCGCCAAGGGCAGGAAGATCGTCGCGCACAACTTCGAGACCACCGAGGACAACATCGATTTCGCCGACGGCGTATTCGCTGAGCGCGAGTCGAACCGGTCGATGGCGTTCGCCGAGGTGGCTTTCGCCGCCTACGTTCCGGCCAACTTTCCGCTGGACGAACTGGAGCCGGGGCTGTCCGAGAAGGCGTTCTACGATCCGGGCAACTTCACCTATCCCGCCGGGACCCACATCTGCGAGGTGGAAATCGATGGCGAGACCGGCGTCTCGACGATCGCGGCCTTCGTGGCGGTGGACGACTTCGGCAATGTGATCAACCCCATGATCGTCGAAGGGCAGGTGCACGGCGGACTGTGCCAGGGCATCGGCCAGGCGTTGCTCGAACACGGCGTGTACGACGACGCCGGGCAACTGGTGACGGGTTCGTACATGGATTACTGCATGCCGCGCGCGGACGATGTGCCGAGTTTCACCGTGGACACCACGGTGACGCCGTGCACGCACAATCCGCTGGGCGTCAAGGGTTGCGGAGAGGCGGGCGCGATCGGCGCCACGGCGGCGGTGATGAACGCCGTCACCGATGCGCTGGGGGTGAAGAGCCTGCCGATGCCGGCGACGCCGGAAACCGTTTGGAAGGCGTTGCGCAGCGCCGCGTAGGGAGGAAACGCAATGTACCAATTCAACTATCGCAAGGCGTCGAGCGTAGCGGATGCGGCGGGCCTTAAGAAGGACGCGGAGGACGGCGCATATCTCGCGGGCGGCATGACGCTGATCCCGACATTGAAGCAGCGCCTCGCGGCGCCATCGGACGTCATCGATGTCGGCGGTCTTGACGATCTGCGCGGCATCGAGGTCGGCGCAACGGTAAGCATCGGCGCCCTCACGACCCACGCCGAAGTCGCCGCTTCGGCCGAAGTGCGCGGCGCCATCGCCGCGCTTTCGGACCTGGCGGAGGGAATCGGCGATGCGCATGTTCGCAATCGCGGGACCATCGGCGGCTCCGTCGCCAACAGCGATCCGGCGGCCGACTATCCGGCGGCAGTCGTGGCCTTGAGCGCAACCGTGCATACGAATCGGCGCTCCATCGCCGGCGACGACTTCTTCACGGACCTGTTCGAAACGGCCTTGGAAGACGGCGAAATCATCACCTCCATCGAGTTCCCGATACCGGCCAGGGCCGCATACGCGAAATTCCCCAATCCGGCGTCGCGTTACGCCATCGTCGGCGTGATGGTGGCGGAGGTGGACGGAGCGGTGCGTGTCGGCGTCACGGGCGCCGGGCCCTGCGCTTTCCGCTCGGCGGAACTTGAATCGGCCCTGGCGGATGGATTGTCGGTCGCGGCCTTGGCCGGCGTCTCGGTTCCGAGCGGGAACTTCAACTCCGATCTGCACGCCTCGGCGGAATACCGTGCGCACCTTGTCGTGGTGATGGCGAAACGGGCGGTGGCGCAACTGGCCTGACCGGAGAAGCCTCGCGCGGACGGGCAACGGAGTCCGTCCAGTCGAATCGCCGCTGCGAGCGCGGTAGCCGGCGTGCCGGGAAAAACTTCGCGCCCGATTTATCCGGCGTACAGCTACGCTCCATAAGTGATTGATTTTCAGTTGGTTGGTGGCAGAAGACGGCGGTCCAATCCCGATCTGCGGTCCTATACTGTGGACCATCGAGCGAGGGTCGGGAGAGCGAGATGAACCGAGTAGGCGCGTGGCTGGCGAGTTTATCGCTCGCCTGGTGTGGCCCGGCGGCGATGGCGCTGTCCGTGTTCGACGTCATCGAATTGACCAGGAACGGCTATGACGAAGCGGAGATAGAACGACTGATCGAAGTCACCAACGCGCGTTTCGTCATCGACGTGGACAGCCTGCTGGCGCTCGGAGAGGCGAACGTCGCGGACGAGATCATTACGCTGATGCTGGAGCGCGGCGCGGAACCTCCGGAGGAGCTTTCCGAAGCGGATCAACTCATCGCGCTGCGGGAGGCGGACTTCCCGGAAGAGACGATCATGCAGTTCGTTCGGCATCAGAACTTCTGCGAGCCGTTGGCCGACGAGGACGAGCATCGCCTCGGGCAGGCGGGATTCAGCAGCGCGTTCCTGCGGAATTTCGACGCCCAGGTGGAGGATTGCCGCGAGGATCGGGACGCGGTCGCGCTGATAGAACCCTTGCCGGAAGAAGCTTACGACGAGGCGCCCGGTCAGGTCACGCGGGTGTACCAGACCAACACCACCGTCTACCCATCAACGGTCCGTTACCCAAGGACCAGCTATTACTCGTACGCGCCGCGGTATTACGGAATCTACGATAGCTACTACTACCGCGACCGGATCACGCGGGTGTATCCGATCGTCGTGTACCGCGACTACAGCGGACACAAACACCGCCGATACGGCGGGCATCGATACGGAAAGGCCGGGCACTCGCACACAAGGGTTGGCCACCGTCATGGAAGGGCTGACAACCGGCACGGAAGGTCCGGCCACGGAGGACGGGACCAGGACAGGCGCAGGCGCGACGGCGATGGGCGTCGGGGCGACAGAAGGCAAGATCGGGACAGAGGCGACGGCCCGCGGCGGAAAGACTTTGACGTCAGGCCGCGCCGACCGCACCCGCGCAGCGATCCGAATCCAATGCCCCTGTTGGGCAAGAAGCCGACCAACTCGGTCATGCCGCCGGCTGGCCGGCCGGACAAGGTGCGCGGGGGCGTCGGGAGAAGGGCGGCGGACCCCGTGTCCACGAAGCCGTTCGTTCCATCGGCGAAGCGTTCGGACCGGTCCGCGCGACAGAGGCCGCAGAGGTCGCCGAGCGACGTGAGTCCCCGCGTCGAACGTCCCAAGCGCGAGCCAAGCTGGACGACGCCCCGTCCAAATGTGTCCGCTCCCATTCGCGCGAGAACGTCGGCGCCGCGATACCGCCCGCCGCAGAGGACGCAGCCGTCGACACGGCCATCGCCAATCCCTTCGGTAGCGTCTCCGCCGCGGATGCCCCGCGTAGCGCCGCCGCCGCGGCCTCGGCGGGCGGCGCCGGCGCCGGGACCCCAACCGGTCGTCAGACCGCCCAGACCCGCTCGGCGGTCGATAGACAACGATCAAGGCGATACCCAGGAAAACTGACCCTACCGGCGAGCGCCCCGGTCGACATCGTCGCCCGGGCGCGCGCTGTAGTAGGATGGGACACGTTCGCCTGAAAGCGGGCGTCGTATAACGGTTATTACCCCAGCTTCCCAAGCTGGAGACGTGGGTTCGACTCCCATCGCCCGCTCCAGAGCGCACTTGCAGGGAACAAACGTCTTCCGGGAGCGTGGGGCACTTTCGCACGATCCGCGCGTCCAATTGCAGGTTCCGACGCGCCGTAATGTTCGAAGTTGCCTGGATCAACGCAATGAAACTGTTTCTGTCGTTCGCGCTCCTGTTCTTCGGTGTCGCATGCGGCGGCGCCCTGCCGCCCCAGGTGTCCGCCGGTTCGGAAGTCCCGAGCCTGGCGCCGATGCTCGATCGAGCCACCCAGGGTGTGGTCAACATTGCGATCTATACGTCGGTTCGAATCAGGAGTCCCCTGCACGAGTTCTTCGGCATACCCGATGATCGCCGCCAGTTTCGGCGCGAGCAAAGCACCGGTTCGGGGGTGATCGTCGATGCGGAGAACGGCTACATCGTCACGAACCACCACGTCATCGATCGCGCCGACGAAATCGTCGTCGGCCTGGCGGACGGTCGCAGGCGCCCGGCAACGCTTGTCGGTTTCGATCCCCAGGTGGACCTCGCGGTTCTGCAGGTCGAGAGCGACGGGCTGGCCGCGCTGGAATTCGCCGACTCGAGCACGGTTCGGGTGGGTGACTTCGTCGTGGCCATCGGCAACCCGTTCGGTCTCGAGCGAACCGTGACTTCCGGAATCGTCAGCGCGCTGGGGCGCACCGGCCTCGGTATCGAACGCTTCGAGGCATTCATCCAGACCGACGCGTCCATCAATCCGGGCAATTCCGGGGGCGCGCTGGTGGACCTGACGGGCAGACTGGTCGGCATCAATACCGCGATCATCTCGCCGGGGAGTGCGCGCGGCAGCCTGGGTATCGGTTTTGCGATTCCGAGCGACCTGGTCAAGGCAATCATGATGCAGCTGGTGGAGCATGGCGAGGTGCGGCGCGCCCGCATCGGACTGGATGTCGTCGCGCTCAATCCCGAAGAGGCCTCGGTGTTCGGCGTCGAGCCGGGCCAGGGGGTCCTCGTTCGGGAGGTGGAGCCCGGCAGCATCGCCGACGGTGCGGGCATCGAAGCCGGCGACGTGTTGATGCGTATCGGCAGGCGGGATATCCGGGATGCGGCCGACTACGAAAGCGCCGAGGCGATCATCATGGTCGGCGACACCGTCGACGTGAGAGCGGTGCGGGACGGCGAGGCACGGACGTTTCGGATGCAGATCGACGACGATCGGGTGGTGCAGATCGCGGGCGACCGCGTCGACCCGCGTCTCGCCGGAGCGACGCTGTCCGACTTCCGCGCAGCCGGAGACGCTCGAAGCAGCGCCGGCGTTCTCGTGGTGGATGTCGAGCGCGACTCGGCCGCGTGGATGCGGGGGTTTCGCTCCGGCGACATCATCGTCGGGGCCAATGGTCAGCGGATCCTGTTCCTGGGCGACCTGTGGCAGCGCATTCAGGGCGCGCGAGCCGTGCTTCGCGTCTACCGCGCAGGCGAATACGGAACCATCCGACTGTAGAAGCCGGCCGGTCCCCGACCGCGGGCCTCCGCGCCGCAAGCGGATTTCGACATGTGCGCGAAGGTCCAGCCAGTCGATCACGGAAGGGTTTGACTTCTGCCTGTCCGCCCGATTTGATTGGTTGCCCGAAAGGTCGTTGGTCAGAAGTCCGTGGCCACCCGGATTCTTGTAGGTCTCGGCTCGAATATGGGAGCGAGCGTCGATACCGTCGAGCGGGCGCTGGTGGAGCTCGAAGCGTTGTCCGGTCCCGGTTTTCGCGCATCGTCGTTGTGGCGAACCAGTCCGGTCGACTGTCCGCCCGAGTCCCGTGACTTCATCAACGCGGTCGCCCTGCTTGTGGTAGATTCGACGGACCCCGAAGCGTTGCTCAAAGACCTCAAGGCCATGGAACGTCGCTACGGACGTGATGCGGCGCCGATCCGCAACTCTCCGCGGGAACTCGATCTGGATCTGCTGCTGTTTGGCGATGAAGAGCGTCGATCCGAACTGCTGACGCTGCCCCATCCAAGGGCCGACGGGCGATGTTTCGTGATGGTGCCGGCGGCCGAGGTCGCGCCCGGTTGGATTTGGCCGGGAACGGATCGGAGCATTTCGGAGATCGCGAAATCCCTCGTGACCGGCGAGCGGCTCGCTCGGATTTGAAGGGGACGGCCCGGTCGAGGAGGGCGAGGACCTGACCACATGAAGTTCAAGGCGACACGGACGGATCCTCCCCGTTTCCGGTATCGACTTCGTCCGCGGTTGGATGATGCGCGTCGATTGTGTTGCCTCCTGACGATGCTGGTCTGCGGCACTGTCGCGGCCTATGAGGGACGCGCCCATCAGCAACTCACGTTCATCGCCGCGATGCAGTTCAATCGCTGCGTGTCGGAACTGGATGTCCCGCGCCTGACGGCATTGCAGGTTCGCTACGTCGCTCGGGCTGAGTGGCGCTTCTCGCGCAAGGTGGCCCGATGGCCGTATTACGATGGCAGGGACGAGGGCCGGAAGCGGTTGCTCTGGTTCATCCAGACCCGGCTGCATGAGCACTTCGATTCGGCCGTCGCCAAACTTGCCGTCGCGGACGACCTGAGCAGCAAGTACGCCAATCTGGGGGTGATCGTCAATCTCATCCAGGACATGACGTCGCCGGCCCATGTGGTTCCCGTATTCACCACGCGCTGGTGGCGTTTCAGCTTTGCCGACCGGTTCAATACGTACGACGTCGACGAACGCGCGGTGGAAGAGGCGATCGGCGACTACTGCATGCCGCTCGAAGGCGGCGACGAGACTTTCGCGGCGGTGCTTCACAGCACAGCGGAGGATACCCGGGCGGCGGTGGCGGCCCCCATGCTCGGCATGCCGGCGACCTGGCAAGCGATCTGGAGGTTTGGCGCCCCGGGTGATTTTGGCGAATACGGGAATGCGGGCAACAATTTTGGCCGGCCGACCCGGTTCGACTGCGGGGATGCCGAGCGCTGTGTCCTGTTGAAGGACGATCCGCTATACGCGGCCTTCGCTCTCGAACGCCATCTCGTTGCCGTGCGGGCGACGATGGCGGCGATGTTGCTGGCGCAGCGGCACGCCCCGTAGCGCGAATGGGAACGGTCGCGTCGATGTTCCGAAGCGTCAATAGGTCGCGAGGTTGTCGACCCCGAGGTAGCGCTTGAGGTAGTGCGTGCCGATGTAGAACGGCACCGTGTCAATCAGCGCCACGGTCACCTTGAATACGTAGTTGCTTCCGATCAGCACGAGCATCGCCGCGACCGTGTATTGCCCGGCGAGGAAGGCGGCGCCGAAGGTGACGGAGATCACCGTGACGGAGTCCACGAACTGGCTGGTCAGGGTGGAGAAATTGTTGCGCACCCAGAGGTGCTTTCCCTTCGTGAGGCGCTTCAGGAAGTGGAACACCTGCACGTCGCAGAACTGCGCGGCCAGGTAAGCGATCATGGAGGCGAATACGACGCCGGACGTGCAGGCGAAGATCAGTCCGAACAGCTCCACGCCGCCGGTCAGCACGTCGCCGTTGGGCAGCGCGACCTGCTCTGCCAGCTCCAGCACCTGCCATGGCGGTTGCTTGTCCACATCCGCCGCAGGCATCGCATTGGCGAGCCACAGGCAACCGAGAATGAAGAAGTTGAGGACGAAGCCGACGCCGACCAGGAAGTTCGCCCGCCTGCGGCCATAGAGTTCGCTGATGAGGTCCGTGCACAGGAAGGTCAGGGGGTAGGGCAGCACTCCCACCGCCAGCGTCATCGGACCGAGTTCGATGAAGCGCGTGATGCCAATCACGTTCAGCAGCGTCATCGCGCATAGGAAAAACCCGGCGAGCACGATGAAAACCCGCTCGCGCCGCTCGGTGATGTCGATCCTGTCCGCTGTCGCGCGGTCCCCCGAGACGGCGTCCATGGCTAATGTTCGCGTTGACCGAGATTGGCGTGAATGACCGCGCCGTTCAACACCGGATGTTCCGCGGCGAACAACAGCGTTGCTGCGATCTCGGCGGGTTCGATGAGACGGTCGAAGGCCGACATCCCGGCCACGGCGGCCATCGCGTCCGCCGGGACGTGCGCGCGCAGCATCTCCGTATCGGTGAAACCGGGGCAGATGCACGCGGTATGCACGCCCGTTCCCGCGAGGTCCTGGCAGAGCGCCCGCATCATGCCGACGACGGCGTGCTTCGAGATGACGTAGGAGTAGCTGCCCGGCACCGCCTTCTCCGACAGGGTGGACCCGACGAGCAGCACGCTCGACCCGGCGCCCATCGTGGGAATGACGTACTGGTTCAGCGTATTGGCGGCGACGACGTTGAGATCGATGATCTCCCTCAGGGCGTCGCTCGGCGTGGTCACCGCGGTGTCCGAGGACAACCGCGACGCGTTGTGGATCAGCGCCGTCTGTTCGGCCTCTCGCAGCATCGGGCCGACCTGGTCCGCCACGACATCGAGGAAACGCGGATTCGACAGGTCGCAGGTGACGTGGACGGCGCCGCTTACGGGACATGGTCGCCGCGACAGGTTGACGACCGAATAGCCGGCGTCGAGGAAGGCGGCGGCCGCGGCGGCGCCGATGCCGGCGGAAGCGCCGGTGATGACGAGCAGCTTCATGCCGGGGTCCAGCTGGCGCGAGCCCATTGACCGGGACCGGATGACACGCGCAGTTCGATGTCCGAAACCGGCAGCGCGGCGATCTCGTCGTCTGCCGTCAGCTCTCGGATCAACCAGCGGGCGAGTTCCTCCACGGTGACGTTGCGGACCGGCAGCACCTTCACGTCCCGGTGGAGGAAAGGCAATCGCTCGTCGTTGAATGCGGCGATCATGTAGGTTTCCGCCGCCCTGATGTCGAGATGGGGACATCTCCCCGGCAGGAGCACGACCTCGTCGAGGGCGTCGCATAGGGTCTTCAACCTGGTCTTGACGATGTTGTAGTCGAAGCAAAGACCGTCGTCGCCCACGCGGCCGCGAAGACTCGCTTCAACTTGGAAGTTGTGGCCGTGGAGGTTCTCCCTCTCCGTCGCCGAAAACACGGTGAAGTGGGCCGCGGAGAAATGCAGATACTCTTTCGCGATATCTATGCTGATGTTTTCCGACATCAGCGGAGCGCGGCGTCAGCGAATTCGCCGAGCGTGGAGAATGTCCAGGTGGGCCGCGCCCGGGTCTCCCGCGCCGCCCCCTGCGCCCCTTGGTTGCGGTCGATCCACGCTGTCGCGATCTGCATTCCGCTGGCCGGGGCGATGTCGTGAAACAGGCTTTGCGCCACATGCAGAATCCTGTCCCGGCCGCAGCCGGTGACCGCGAGCGCGGCCTCGAACATGCGCCTGTCGGGTTTGTACGCCCCAACGCGCTCGGCGGTGATGACGTGGGCGAACTCGACGTCCAATGTCCCGCTCGTGCGCGCAAAGAGCGCATCGTCGACATTCGAAATGATCGCGAGCCGATACCGCTTGCCGAGTCGAACGAGCGCGTCGATGGTGTCGGGAAACGGCTTCCACTGGCCGAGGCTGGCCGGGAAACCGTCGCGTTCGGCGGGCGTCGGCACGAAACCCAGCCGCGCGCCGAAGCCATCCAGAACCCGTCGAAGGACATCCTCGTACTTGCCGCCCTCCCGCTGCAGGACGGGTTCGGTCGCGGCGAACAATTCGAGGATGAAGTCGTCGGTGACGTGCGCGTCGTGGCGCGCAAGCACGGGCTGGAGGTAGTCGACGATACCGCCCTGCCAGTCGATCAGGGTGCCGTAGCAGTCCATTGTCAGGACATCGAAAGCGTTCGGGTCGAACTCGCCCCCTTGATCCACTATTGCTCCCAACCCCCCGCTACCCGGCGCTCTCCGCCCGACGCCACCCGGTTTTCCCGATCCGCTGCCGACCGGTTCAGCCGGTTCGGATCTGGGAAACGATCAAGCCGCAAAACGAATCGGTTTGCCGTTCGAACACCCAGCCCATGTGCTGGCCGCAGCCCTCGCAGCAGGCCAGGCGCCAACTGAAGCCGGGAAACCAGGTATCTGCCGCGGTCGGTTCGCCGAACAGGTCTACGCCCGGCGCGTCGGCATAGCAGCCGAAGGTATGCGTGACGCCGTAGGGATTCGTCATGCTGTGCTCGTGCGCGCCCATGATGTCGACGCGGTCATCGACATGGCCGATCACGTGCTCGCACGCCACGCAAAAGATGTAACCCTTCTTCGACCGGTCGACGGTTTCGATGAGGTCCTTCAGGTCTGGATCGAGTGTCTGGATGTCGTCCTGTACATCGCTCATGCTGAAAGTGCCCTACAGCCAGTGACTTTGGCCCCCGCCCCAACGAGTTTACGACAGTCGCGCATCGTCGGCGACACGACTACCGCGTCAATTGTCTCAGGTCGACGCCCGGGTCTGCGAGCTGCCGGGGATCGACCCCGCGCCCGACGAGCTGCCGGCAGGCCAGGAATTCCCTTGGCGCGTTTACCGCGTCCGCCGCCGCGAGAACGCCGTCCTTGAGATGGAACATGACGAACTGGCGGGCGCCGGGATCGCCGCGCACTACTTGAGAATCGCCGTCGGCGGAGAAACCGACCATTTGCAGCTTGAGGTCGTATTGGTCCGACCAGAACCAGGGGACGCTCGCGTACACCTGGTCCTGTCCCGTGAGGTTGGCCGCCGCCACGCGGGATTGCTCCATCGCGTTCGGAACGGACTCGAGCCGCAGTCGGCGTCCGAGGATCGGGTTCGGGTGGTTGGTGCAATCCCCGGCGGCGTAGATTTCGGGTACGGATGTGGCGCAACGCTCGTCGACCAGGATGCCGTTTTCGCAGGCGAGCCCGGCGCCTTGCGCAAGTTCGACATTGGGAACAACGCCGACGCCGACGACGACGAGGTCGGAGGGGACTTGCGTACCATCGGCGCATACGACCTTGTCGACTCGCTTGGTGCCTGCGAAGCGCCGCGCGGTTGCGCCGGTCCTGATTTCGACACCGGCATCGGCGTGCAGCGCGTGATAGAAAGCGGACATCTCGGCGGAAGCGACGCGTTTCAGAATGCGATCTTCCATTTCGAGGACGGTGACCGAGAGACCGGCTTGCACGGCCACCGACGCGACCTCGAGACCGATGTAGCCGCCGCCGATGATCGTCATGCGCCGTCCCGGAGCCATGTCCGCCTTGATATTGTCGGCGTCGGCGATATTCCGGAGGTAATGAACGCCGGGCAATGCGCCGCCCGGAATGTCGAGCTTCCGCACCCGGGCGCCCGTGGCGAGCAGCAGCTTGTCGTAGGCGAGGGTCGAGCCGTCTTCGAACACGAGGGTTTTTGCCTTGGTGCCTATCTCCGCAACGCGGGTGCGGCTGCGCAATTCGATGTCCCTGCTCTGGTAGAAAGCTTCCGGCCGCAGGTATACGCGATCCAGGCCCTGCTCGCTGGCGAGATACTGCTTGGACAGTGGCGGCCGCTGATAGGGGATATGCGGTTCGTCGCAGACGACGACGAGTTCCCCGTCGTAGCCGCCTTGACGGAGACCGGCCGCTCCCTGGCCCGCGGCGTGACCGCCGCCCACGATGACGATCACTCGCCGTTCGCCTCCGCCCGGACGCCCAGGGAGATCTTGCCCCTCTCTCTGGTGTCTCTTTGCGGGTTGTCCCCCCTCGCGCTGCTTCTCTTGCGAGGGACGTCCTCGCGCTGCCTTTTTTTGCGAGGGACACCCTCGCGCTGCCCTCTTTGGCGAGGGACACCCTCGCGCTCCCGGGGCTGAAGGCTCCGCCGCAGGAACCTGCCGGTGTGGGATGAACGGTGTTTCGCCACGGCTTCGGGGGTGCCCTCGGCGACGATACGCCCTCCGCCGTCGCCGCCTTCCGGTCCCAGGTCGACAATCCAGTCCGCAGTCTTGATCACGTCGAGGTTGTGCTCGATGACGATGATCGTATTGCCCTGGTCGCGCAGCCGATGCAACACGCTCAGCAACTGGCGAATGTCCTCGAAGTGCAGTCCCGTCGTGGGTTCGTCAAGGATATAGAGGGTCTTGCCGGTGTCGCGCTTGGACAGTTCGCGCGACAGCTTGACGCGTTGGGCTTCGCCGCCGGAAAGGGTGGTGGCGCTCTGGCCGAGACGGATGTACGACAGTCCGACATCCACCAGCGTCTGCAGCTTTCTGGCGAGCACGGGCACCGGGTCGAAGAACTCGCGCGCTTCCTCCACGGTCATGTCCAGGACTTCCTGGATGTTTCTGCCCTTGTACCGCACCTCCAGCGTTTCACGGTTGTAGCGTTTGCCCCGGCAGACGTCGCAGGGGACGTAGATGTCGGGCAGAAAATGCATTTCCACCTTGATGACCCCGTCCCCCCGGCAGGCTTCGCAACGACCGCCCTTGACGTTGAAGCTGAACCGTCCCGGCCGATAGCCGCGGGCGCGGGCTTCCTGGGTCTGCGCGAACAGTTCCCGCATCGGCGTGAAGACGCCGGTATATGTCGCCGGATTCGATCGAGGCGTGCGGCCGATGGGGCTCTGGTCGATGTCCACGACCTTGTCGAGGTGTTCGAGTCCTTCGATCGTGGCGTAGGGGCGGGGCGAAACGCCGGTCGCGCCGTTCAGGCGCCGCGCCGCGATCGGGTAGAGCGTCTGGTTGATCAGGGTGGACTTGCCGGACCCCGATACGCCCGTGACGCAGGTGAAGAGTCCGGCCGGGATGTCCACCGTCACCTCTTTCAGGTTGTTGCCCGCGGCGCCTGTGAGACGGACGACGCGTTGCTTGTCCATCGCCACCCGTCTGCGCGGCACTTCGATGCGCTTCCTGCCGGAAAGGTATTGACCGGTAAGCGATGCCTTGGTCCGCTGGATCCGGTTCAGGGTTCCCGCCGCGACGATTTCGCCGCCGTGTATGCCGGCGCCCGGGCCGATGTCGACGATGTGGTCCGCCGCGCGAATGGCTTCCTCGTCGTGCTCCACCACCAGTACGGTATTGCCAAGGTCGCGCAGGTGGGTGAGCGTGCGCAGCAGGCGCGCGTTGTCGCGTTGATGCAGTCCGATGGAGGGTTCGTCCAGGATATACATGACGCCGACCAGGCCGGCCCCGATCTGGCTTGCCAGGCGGATGCGCTGGGCCTCTCCCCCCGAGAGTGTTTCGGCGCTGCGGTCGAGAGTCAGGTAGTTGAGGCCGACATCGACAAGGAATTGCAGCCGCGCGCGTATCTCCTTGACGATCTTGTCGGCGATGGCGCCGCGCTTGCCCGCCAGCTCGAGGCCCGCGAAATACGCCAGCGCGTCTTCCACGGAGTTGGATGTGATTTCGGGGACCGTCGCGCCATCGACGTACACGTGGCGGGCTTCTTCGCGCAGGCGCGCGCCGCCGCACGCGGGACATGGACGCACCCGCAGGTACTTGCCGAGATTCTCCCGCACCAGCGACGACTCCGTTTCCCTGTAGCGGCGCTCCATGTTGGGAATCACGCCTTCGAAACGATGCCGCCGCCGTATCCTGTCGCCGCGATCATTGAAATAACCGAAGTTGATGCGCTCGTCGCCCGAGCCGAACAGGATTGCGTCCTTCTGCCGCTTCCTGAGCCTCCGGAACGGGGTTTCGACATCGAAACCGTAGTGCGCGGCGAGGGACTTGAGAAGGTGAAAGTAGTAGACATTGCGCCGGTCCCAGCCGCGGATCGCCCCCGCCGCCAGACTTGCGGCCGGGTCGGCGACGACCAGTTCGGGGTCGAAGAACTGCTCGACGCCCAGGCCGTCGCAGTCCGGACATGCGCCGGCGGGGTTGTTGAACGAAAAGATGCGCGGTTCGAGTTCGCTGATGCTGTAGCCGCAGACGGGGCAGGCGAACCTTGAGGAAAACACCAGGTCATCCGCGCCGTCGTCGTCCTCGTCGAAACTGATCGTGGCGACGCCGTCGCCGAGTTCGAGGGCGGTTTCAAAGGACTCGGCCAGGCGCTGCTGCATGTCGTCCCGCACGCGCAGGCGATCGACGACGGCCTCGATGGAGTGCTTCCTGTTGCCGTCGAGCGCCGGCGGATGATCGAGATCGGTGACGATGCCGTCTATGCGGGCGCGGATGAAACCGTTGGCGACCAGTTCGCGGAAGACGTGCTGATGCTCGCCCTTGCGGTCGGTCACCACCGGCGCCAGCAGCATGACGCGGCGACCTTCCGGCAATTCGGCCACCTGGTCGACCATCTGGCTGACGGTCTGGGCGTCCAGCGTGCCCCCGTGCCGCGGGCAGCGCGGCTCGCCGACGCGGGCGAAAAGCAGGCGCAGATAGTCGTAGATTTCGGTGATCGTGCCGACGGTGGAGCGTGGATTTCTCGAGGTGGTCTTCTGTTCGATGGAAATTGCCGGTGACAGCCCGTCAATCTGGTCGACATCGGGCTTTTGCATCATTTCGAGGAATTGCCTGGCGTAGGCGGACAGGCTTTCCACGTATCGCCGCTGGCCCTCCGCGTAAATCGTGTCGAAGGCGAGCGACGATTTGCCGGAACCCGACAGGCCGGTGACGACGATCAAACTGTCGCGCGGCAGATCCACATCGACATTTTTCAGGTTGTGTTCCCGCGCGCCGCGTATGGATATGAATTTGTGCTCGGCCATGGTCGTTCGTGGCGTTTCCGGGGGGAGGCCG
>CAZFGB010000029.1:0-7022 GCA_964518405.1 uncultured Pseudomonadales bacterium
GTGCAGGCGTGGGGCTCGATGTAGCCCTGGTGGGCCGTCGGCACGCGGTAGTCGCCCTCGACCACGACATCGGCTTCGGCGAAGCCAGCTTCCGGGTCGCCGCGTTCGTACCTGGTGATGGCGGCGATGTTGCTCGGCCCAGCGCTCTCGTCGCCGCGGGTGTGCTGATGCTCGTCCACCAGCGGGGCGTCCGGTTTCATGGCGACGTCCACATCGAGCACGGGCGCCAACACTTCGTACTCCACGTCGATCAGTTCGAGTGCGGTCTCCGCCAGGAAGGCCGTCTTTGCCGCGACGGCGGCCACGGCGTGCCCATGGTAGAGGGCCTTGTCGCGGGCCATGATGTTCATCGCGAGATCCGAAACCGTTCCGCCGCCTTCGCCGGAGATCTCGCCCTCGGCGCCGGAGGGAAAGTCGGCCCCGGATATCACTGCGTATACGCCGGGCAACTGCAACGCCCGGCCGGCATCGATGCTCTTGATCCGCGCGTGGGCGTGCGGACTGCGCAACACCTTGCCGTGAATCATGTTCGGCAGGTTCATGTCCGCGCCGAAGTTGGCGCGGCCGGTGACCTTGTCCACCCCATCCGGCCGGACCGGCCGGGTGCCGATTGCTCTATAGTCTGGTGCTTCTGCCACTCAAGTTCTCCCTAGGCTTCGTGGGCCAGTTCCGCCGCGGCGTCCTGCACGGCGCGTACGATCTTGTCGTATCCGGTGCATCGGCACAGATTGCCGGCCAGCCAGTAGCGAATCGTCCTCTCATCGGGGTTGGGATTCCTGTCGAGCAGCGCTTTCGTCGCGACGATGAATCCCGGCGTGCAGATGCCGCACTGCAGCGCTGCGTGTTCGAGGAACTTGCGCTGCACGGGATGCAGCGTGGAGCCTTCGGCTATCCCCTCGATCGTGGTGATGTCCACGCCCTGCGCTTCGACGCCGAGCATCAGACAGGAACATACGAGGCGTCCGTCCACCATCACGGAGCACGCGCCGCAGTCTCCCGTCGCGCACCCTTCCTTGGTTCCCGTCATCCCCAGTTCGTCCCGCAATACCTCGAGCAGCGATTGCTGCGGTTCGCACAACATCTCCCGGGGTTCGCCGTTGACGCTCGTGACGACATGTACCTTACTCATAGTGTGTACTCATTCCTGTGTTCATATGCGGATGTTCTGGTCTTTGTCTGTCTTCGCCGGACTGGACCGGCTCGCGTCAGCGCGCGAGAGCCCGGTCCCTGGCGTTCGCCCCGGCCCTTCGACACAGCACGGCGACCACCTTGTTCCGGTATTCGACGGTCCCGCGCTTGTCGCTGATCGGCGACGCGGCGGCGGTACAGGCAGCCCCGGCGGCGGCGAGCGCTGCGTCGTCCACCTTGGTGCCGATCAGCGCATCGGCGGCCGCGGGCACCAGCAGGGCGGTCGGCGCGACCGCGCCGATGGCGACCCGCGCGGCGGTGCAAGTGCCAGCGTCGTCCAGCGTCAACGCAACACCTGCGCCGGCCACGGCGATATCCATTTCGGTGCGCGGAATAAAACGCAGGTAGCCATCGGCCGTGCGTCCCTTCGGTCTCGGAAACTCGAGGCCGACCAACAGTTCGTCCGCCTCGAGGACGTTCGTGCCGACGCCGGTCAGGAAGTCTTCGCACGCGACGCGGCGCGTGCCGCCCGATCCGGCGATGACGCAGACGCCGCCGGCCGCGATGATGGCGGGGATGGTGTCCCCCGCGGGAGACGAATTGCAGAGGTTGCCGCCGATCGTCGCGCGGCCCTGAATCTGGGTCGAGCCGATCAGGTCCGCGGCTTCTATCAATCCGGGAAACAACGCCTTCAGTTCGTCATTCTCGTTCAGTATGGCCGAGGGAATCGCCGCCCCGATGAATACCGGGTCGGAACCGATATCGAGCCTGTTGGCGTCCGCGATGTGCTTGACATCGACCAGCGTGCGCGGCTCGCGGTCGACGGATCGCATCTGCACGAGCACGTCCGTGCCGCCGGCCAATAACTGTGTGCGCCTGCCCTGTTTCGCATGCGTCGCAAGAAGCGAAACCGCTTCGTCCAGGCTCGTGGGCCTAGCGTAGGCATAAGCCTCCATTGCGTCTCCCAATCCAAGTTGAATGACCGTATGTATACCATGAACTCGCGCGGGCCGGAATGCGTCTTTGGTCTATGCTTCGGTCAAGCGGCGGATTCCGCGAAGTCGAGTGGCACATGTCCCGCCGCAAACGCTTGCCGCTCCGCGTTTGAGTGAACTGGATGTCGCCCATGACAGGATCACCGCCGCCGCCCCCGCCTTTCGACCGCCGCGCGTTCGCGCGCCATCTGGCCTCGGTGTCGAGCACTTGGCAAGGCGCGATGGAAGCCGCGGACATCGATGCGGCGGTAGTGCCTTCTGGACGCGCGGACTTCTATTTCCAGGATGACATCGCCCCTCCCTTTCGCCCGAACCCGCACTTCGCGCAATGGGTGCCGGACGACGACGCCCCGGACTGCGTGCTCGCGTACCGGCCCGGCGAGAAGCCGCGCCTCTTCTTTCACCGACAGGCCGACTACTGGTACCTGCCGGCCCAGGTTCCGGGTTGGGCCGAGGAGGCGTTCGAGGTCGAGGTCGGCGGAGACGCCGACGCCCTCGTCGCCCGCGCCATCGACCATGCCGGGCGCGCGGGCCGGATCGCATGGGTCGGACCCGGCGACGAGACGCATGACGACGATGGCATGGCGGTCAACCCCGAGGCGCTCATCGCGCGGCTTCAGTATGCCCGCGCCTACAAGACCGACTTCGAACTCGACGCCATGCGCCATGCGACGGATCTCGGAGTGCGCGGCCACCTGGCCGCCCGTTCGGCCTATTTCAACGGCGCGAGCGAGCTGGACATCCATCTCTCCTACCTGCGCGCCAGCCGGCAAACCGACGCGGACCTTCCCTACCCGAACATCATCGCCCAGAACGGCCACGCCGGAGTGCTCCACTACCAGCACAGGGACCCGCGACCACCATCGCAACGCCGAAGTTTTCTCATAGACGCCGGCGCCAGGCATCTCGGCTACGCATCCGACATCACGCGCACTTACAGCGCCGGCCGGGACGCGTTCGCGGAATTGGTCGATGCCCTCGACGAGAAGCAGCGCGCGCTCATCGCCGACATCCGACCCGGAGTGTCGTATGTGGACCTCCACGAACGGATGAACCGCGGCATAGGGCAATTGCTGGCCGCGTTCGGACTGGTCCGATGCCGGGCCGATGCGGCTTTCGAGACGGGACTCACCGACGTTTTCTTTCCGCACGGGCTGGGGCACCTGGTCGGACTGCAGACGCACGATGTCGGCGGCTGGCTCACCACGCCGGATGGTCGCGTCTCGCCGCCGCCGGAACGCTATCCGTCGCTGCGCCTGACGCGGCGCGTCGAGCCCCGGCAGGTGTTCACCGTCGAACCGGGGATCTACTTCATTCCGCAATTGCTCGACATCGCCGCCAAGGGGAAAAACGCGAGCGAGATCGCGTGGCCCGCGGTCGAGTCCTTTCTGCCCTATGGCGGCGTGCGTATCGAGGACAACGTGCTGGTGACCGAGGAGGGCGTCGAAAACCTGACCCGGCCAGCCTTTCGCCGCCTGGAACAGACCCGTTCCTAGTGTTCCGTCAAGTCCCAAGATGTGAGTGTAGCTGCGAGGGATTTTTGGTTCCTGGCGAGGCGCGACGACGCCGTGTGGCAGGCACCACACAAGGAGGAGCAACGCAGTCCAGGGGGCAAAAAGACCCGCAGATACCCGCAGGTTTGGGCTTGACGGAGCACTAGAGGCATGAAATCCGCCGAAGCCGAACGCGCCGGCTGTGGGACGCTTCCAGCCCATCGTCCCGGCGGTCACCGTGTCACAGGGTATGGGTTCGGTAGTCCGTATCCGGCACCCCCGACAGGCAATTCTCGATCTTGTCGCGCACGAGGCTGTCCTCCCCGCTGAACTGCACGCCCGCTCCGGCCGCGCGGCCCAAGGCGCCCTTCGGCGTGATCCAGACGACCTTGCCCGCAACCGGAATCCGCTCCGGGTCATCCAGCAGACGCAGAAGCAGGAAGACCTCGTCGCCCAGGACAAGAGGCCTGTCCGTCGGAACGAACAGTCCGCCATGGCGCAAGAAAGGCATGCTCGCCGCGCGCAGAACGCGCCGGTCCCGGATCCAGAGCGAGAGGATGCCTTCGTTCCGCGCGGATTCCTGCGCGATGCGTATGTCGGCGGACATGCGCAGGATTGTGCCCGACACCAGGGTGACCCGTCCGCAGGACGGCTGCCCGATCTGGCGTGGGAAATCTCGGTATTTCGCAGCCGAGTTGCTATCGCTCCCCCGTTGGGCCTGTTCCATGGAACGCCGGAAGCGACGCCCAGGCGAACAGCAAACGCTCGAGTTGGAGCTGGCGCCCCAGCCCGCTGTTGGTCAACGCCGCCATGCGCAGCGCCGTGAGCTGGTCCGCGAAGTCGATCAGGGCCCTCGGGTTCTCGGCGTCCCGCGCCATGCCGTGCACGATCCGCGCCCATCGGCCGATAAGCCCCACGAGGTCTTTGTCGCGCCAGTTTTCCGCCGCCGCCAGGCTCGGCTGTTCGCCCGAGACAACGGCGTCCAGCACGCCGCGTATCGGCTCATCTCCGCATTCCAGCGCTTGCAGGACTCTGTAGGGCGCACCGCCCAATTCCGTCGCATGGGCCGAGGCGCGATCCGCGTCGAAGCCCTGCGCCGCGATCCACGCCAGCGCGGTCGCGCCGTCGGCGGCGATTACGGGAATACGCTGACAGCGGCTGCGCACGGTGGCCGGCAATCGATCCGGCGCATCCGTGACGAGAATCAGAAAACCTCCCGCCGACGGCTCTTCCAGCGTCTTGAGCAACGCGTTCGCCGCGTTCACCGTCATGCGGTCGGCGCGGTTCAGTACGGCGACCTTCGCGACGCCGCGCTGGGCGGTCCGAACCATGAATTCGCCGACATCGCGCACCTGGTCGATCTTCAGCGTCTGCCCGTCGGGCTCGACCCAGCGCAAGTCCGGGTGTGCGAGCGAGCGCGCGTTCGACTCGGGATCCAGGCTCAGCAGCGACAGCGCACATCGCGCCGCGAGCATCTCCTCGCCCCATCCGCCGGGACCGTGAACCAGCATGGCATGCGGCGTCCTGCCGCCGTCGATGAGTCGTTCAAACCTGCGCGCAGGCTCGAGCAGCCAGGGGGCCAGACTCACGATGCGTCCCCGAATGCGCGCAGGCGCGCCTCGATGGCCGCTGCCACTTCGGCCCGCGACACGGTGGCATCGACAACGCAGACGCGCGAATTCTCGCGCGCGAGTTCGAGATAGCGGGCACGAACCCGTTCGAAGAACGCGCGACGTTCGCGCTCGAAACGATCGAGCGTCCGGCCGCCGATCCGCGCCAGCGCCTGTTCCACCGGCACGTCGAGGTAGAGTGTAAGGTCCGGTTCGATGCCGGGATGGACCAGCGCGGCGAGCGCCTCGATCGCTGCGGGGTCAACCCCCCGTCCGCCGCCCTGATAGGCGTGGGTCGCATCGGTAAAGCGCTCGCACAGCACCCAGCGTCCCTGGGCAAGACACGGACCTATGACCTGCGCCAGGTGCTGCGCCCTGGCGGCGAACATGAGCAGCGTCTCGGCCAGGGGATCGACGGTCTCTTCCCGGGTGGACAGAAGCAGTTTTCGAACCTCTTCCGCCAGCGGCGTGCCTCCCGGTTCCCGCGTCACCTCGACATCCATGCCCATCGCGCGCAGGCATCGCTCGGCAACTTCAACATTGGTGGACTTGCCCGCGCCCTCGGAACCCTCCAGCGTGATGAACCTTCCGCGCGGCATCAGCGGACTGTTCCCAACTGGAATCGCCGCACCGCCCGCGCGTGCTCCGCCAGCGTGACGGAGAACTCGCTGGATCCGTCGCCGCGCGCGACGAAATACATGACTTCCTCTTCCGCCGGATGCAGCGCGGCATGGATCGCCGCGCGTCCCGGCAATGCGATCGGGGTTGGCGGCAGGCCGGGGCGCTTGTAGGTGTTGTAGGGGCCGTCACGGTCGAGATGCGCGCGGGTCAGGTTGCCGTCGAACTCCCGCCCCAGACCGTAGATTACCGAGGGATCCGCCTGCAGGCGCATCCTTCGCTCGAGCCTGCGCACGAACACGCCCGCGACCCTCGCCCTGTCTTCCGGCAGGCCCGTTTCCTTTTCGACCAGCGACGCCATCACAAGGGCGTCGGACCGATCGCGGTACGGCAGATCCAGAGCCCGCCCATTCCATTCGGTCTCGACCACGGACTGCATCTTGCGATACGCCGTGCGCAGGATCTCCGCGTCCGTCTCTCCCCTGCCGTAGTGATAGGTATCGGGAAAGAACTGGCCCTCCGGATGGCCGTCGCCCAGGTCCAGGTGCGCCAGAAGCTTGCCCGTTTCCACGCCGGCAAGCGTCGCTTCCAGTGCCGGCGCATTCCCCAGCGCGGTCATCAGGTCGGAAACCGTCCAACCCTCCAGGATTCGCAGCCTGTAAACGGTGACATCGCCTTCGACAAGCTGCCGCAGCACGGCGTTCGGGGTGGCTGCCGGCACGAACCGGTATTCGCCGGCGCGAACCGATTCGGCGGCATCCCGGAGACGCGCGAGAACCGAGAACCATGCGGCGTTTTCCACCACGCCGAGGCGTTCGAGATCCTGCGCCATGCGGCCAAAGCCGGTGCCCGCCTCTATTTCGACGACGACCGGTTCGGACAGGGGACCTGGTCCGTCCGCCCAGGCATGAACCAGTTGCCATGCGCCGAGCGCGCCCAGTGCGATGGTCAGCGCGACAACGGCAACGAGCGTGTATGGCGACCGCCGGGACATGGCGTCGATTCTACTCGCAGGCAGAAGCCCCCGTTGGTATCGGGATCAGACGCGCGTGAATACCAGGCTGCCGTTGGTGCCACCGAACCCGAACGAGTTGGTGAGCGCCACCTTGACCGGCATTTCGCGGGCCTCGCCGGGGACGTAATCGAGATCGCATCCCTCTCCGGGGTTCTCCAGGTTG
>CAZFGB010000030.1:0-9525 GCA_964518405.1 uncultured Pseudomonadales bacterium
GCCAATTATCAGCGAAATCGGTCGGGGCGTCAAGACACGAAGAGAGTCTTATCCTTTAGATAAATCAGGCAGTTAGGTTGTATTTTGTGAAGCGATTTGGTGCGCCTGTCGGCTTGTAGGTGGGGGACTCCCTCTCCGCCAAAATGGCTTCTAAGCTATTGAAATAATTCTAGTTTATAGTCTGATATCGAGACCTGAAACCACCTCTGGTGTCACGCAAACCGGAATGTGATCGGTGGGTACTCCGTCCATCATGACGGATGATCGTCACATTCGGCCACGACGGCATCTGCGCCTACGAACCGGTATGCTGGGACGACTTCATCGCCGAATCCCGGCGCACCGCCAACTTGCGATTGGCGAAGTCAAGGCGGGTGGTCTACTGCGGCTTGCGCGCGTGAATCAGAAAGCTCGGCGTGAAGATACCGAGTTCGCCGCCCTCGACAAGGGCGTCGGCCGCGACGTTCAGGAGACCGGCGGCTTCGCTTGTTCCCGCCGGCGCGATGCGCAGGCGCTCCAGCACACGTGTCGCGGCGGCCGTAAAAGTTCGACCTGCGGGCGTGCGCGCGAATGAGGAGAAGGACAGGTCGCGTCCTTGCAGCGCCATGTACCACGGTGTGCGCGGGTCGCTGGTAGTGGCCTGGTCCACCGTCGCCAGTATGTCGAACCCGGCTGCCCGCGCGGCATCGGTTTCTCCGGATGTAGTCAGCAGGTTGGGAGTCGCGTTGGCCGATTCGATGCGTCGGCGGACATCGCGATGGCGCTGGTTCGCCGCATTGAACCGGTCAGTCAGACACCAGTTCACGGACGCGATCTCGCCGCCAGGGCGCAACAGCCTGAACAGTTCTCCGTAGACGGGCTCGCGGTGCTCCGCGCAGCACAGCGCCTCGAACGAGTATGCGGCGTCGAAGTACCCGTCCTCAACGGGGACGTCAAGGAAATCGGCGAGCAGGAAGCCGCATTTTCCGGTGAGGCCACTCTTGCGCAGCAGCCTCTCTCCCACGGCGATCTGCCGGGCGTTGACGTTGATACCGGTGACGTTGGCGCCGGACGCACGGGCGACGGTAACGAGGGGTCCGCCGACTCCGCAGCCGACATCCGCCACCCGCATGCCGGTCCGCAGACGAAGCGTTCGCGCTATGCCTTCTTCCTGCCGGCGCAAGGAGGCCGCGAGACGCTCGCCAGCGCGCCGCGGTGCAAAGTGGAACGACGTTCCCCAGGCGTACCGGTAAAACGGCGTGACGGCGTCGTAATAGCGGCTGACCAGGGTTGAGTGAGACCCTACATCGCCCGATACGGTCGAACCGGCGCTGCGCAAGGCGCGGTAGTCGTCGAGGGCGGCGGAAAGATCGTTACGGTCGGTCATGTTCATCGAATTCGGTGTTTCTCAAGCGGCAGTCTATCTTGTGGCTTTGCTGGCTTCGCCCCGCCGGCGCGAAACCTACTCGGCGAGTACGGCGTCACGAATGGATTTCCGCCCTGGTGATTTTGGATCCACCATGAATTCCGATGACGACCGGAACGGAGCTCGATTTCGATGCATGTCCCTTCGGTAGGCGCAGTTCGGCGAACTGAAACGGACCTTCGCCGTAGTCGACTCGAACATCCGGCTCGGGAGTTGGCGCGGTGAATATCCAACGATCATGCATGGTTCTGAACCAATCCTATCGTAGACGCTTTAAGGGCTCTCGGCTTCGTCGCGTTCGTGCATTATCCGGATGATGCAGGCTTTCGTTCCATACGGTGCTTACTGGAGCACCCCCAAATGCCGGCACGATCGTCGCCACGGAAAACCGCGCCCGGGAAATGGGCGTCGACGTCGAATCCATGAACAACTTCGCTTGTTCCCTGATCTGGGGCCATCCGCAAGGCCCCATCGACTGGATAAATTGACGGAATGCGGGATTGACGCAAGGAAACGACCTCGCGCTCCGGGTGAATCAGCTATGGTATTCGGGGACCGAGTGAAGCACATGTGCCATGACTGACAAAAAGCCAAGGGCCTTTTCGGGCATTCAACCCTCAGGAAAGATCCACATAGGTAACTACACCGGCGCTCTCCAGCCTTGGGTTGAAGCGCAGAGTGAGGTGGACGGCATCTATTGCGTTGTCGATCTGCACGCCTTGACGGCGACCGAGAGAGGCTCCGGCAAGTCCGTGGGCGAACGATCGCGCGAAGTGGCGGCCTTGTATCTCGCGTGTGGACTGGATCCCGGAGCGTCCACGATCTTTCTTCAGTCCGAAGTGTGGACCCACCCGTACCTTTCGTGGGTGTTGGAAACTCAAGTGCCCTTGGGATGGCTCTCGCGGATGACCCAGTTCAAGTCGAAGTCGAACGAGGCAGACTCCGTGCCGACCGGTTTGTTGACGTATCCGGTCCTGCAGGCCGCGGACATTCTGCTGTACGACGCGGACATCGTGCCTGTGGGAGAAGATCAAAAGCAACACATCGAGATAGCACGAGATATCGCGCAACGGTTCAATTCCACCTACGGCACGGCATTCGTGCTCCCCCAACCCATGATCGGCACGCATGGAAGTCGAATCATGGGGTTGGACGAACCTGCGGCGAAGATGAGCAAGAGCCGCGCGCTCGTCAATCAAGGTCACAGCATAGGGATTGTCGACGAGCCCGAAGCGATCTCGCGGGCGATCAGGAGAGCGGTCACCGACAGCGGGACCAGTATAGATGTGCAAAACGCAGGGGCGGGAGTCCGCAATCTTCTCAACATCTACAAGTCATTCTCGGGAGCGTCCGATCGAGATCTGGCCGCGCGCTTCGACGGGAGAGGCTATGGTCTTCTCAAGAACAGCCTGGCCGAGCTCCTGGTGGACACGCTGGCGCCAATCAGGAACGAGTACCAACGCATCCTCGCGGAGCGTTCATACCTGGATGAGGTGCTCAACAGCGGTCGGGCGCGTGCGCTTCGGATTTCGACCGGGAAAGTGGCGCGCGTGATGGAGATCCTCGGCCTGCGGGGATAGGAGACAAACCGACCGACGTTCGCCACGTCATCGCGCCGATTGCCGGTTAGCGTGCTTCAACCTTCTTGCAGGGCCAGCGTGCCGTCCTTAATATCGAAGGAAGTTCAGCGCCGCAGGGATACGGCAAATCCACGAAGACAGGAGATTGACATGAGCACCAGTGCCGCGCAGGTTGCCGAGAGCCCCCTGGTGGGGGAGCGTGCCGACGATTTCGTCCACGCGAGGAAGAACGAAGCGGTCTACGTCGAGGGACGCCGCGACTGGATGAAATACCGGGAGCTTGGCGTCACCAAGGCGAGTGCGGGCACAATCCGTGCCCAGATTTCCTCGACGTCGCAGGGCCTTTCGGAACCCACCGGCTGGCATGTCCACCTCTGCGAGGGCCAATTCGTCTATATGCTCAGCGGTTGGTTCGACCTCGCGTTCGCCGGTGGCAGGGTCGTGCATCTTGAGCCCGGGGACAGCCTGTATATCCCGGGCGGCACGCCCCACAACGAGATCGCGACTTCCGACGCGTTCGAGCTTCTTGAGATCAGTGTGCCCGCAGAGATGGGCACGGAGCCCTGCGACCCGCCGGACGCCTGAGGCCGTGAGGGACATCACCGAGGAGGAGCGACGGCACTACGAGCGCCATGGCGTCGTGCACCTTCCCGGTCTCCTCGACGAGGTCTGGATCAAGCGCCTGGAAGCGGCGTTCGCGGAGGAGATGTCCGCCGATCAGGCCCAGGTCTACTTCACGGACTTCAATACCATCGCGCCGCTGATCGAGGCGCGCGGCGACGAACTCGTCACCCCCGGGGTCGCAACCGCAACGGGACGGTTCTGCATCAGCAGTTTCAACTGGCGCCTGTTTTCCGGGATGGCCGCCCTGTGCTGCGGCCCGCCGTTACCGGAGAGAGTCGCCAGCCTGATGGGCTCGAGCCGAATCAACTTCTACGGCGAACAACTGTTCCTGAAGGAAGCGGCGTCCCTGCACCGCACGGCGTTTCATCAGGACATGCCCTACTTTCACGTGACCGGAAACAAGTGCTGCACGGCCTGGATTCCGCTCGACGGCATCGGCGCCGACAACGGCATGATGGGATACGTCAGGGGCTCCCACCGCTGGCCGACACATGCAGCCAACGGGTTCATCTCACAGATTCCGTTGCCCGGCTCGACGCTTCCGCAACTGCCCGACATCGAGGGCGCCGCAGAAGAGTACGACATCGTCTACTATCCCGCACAGCCGGGCGACGTCATCGTCCATCACGCCAATACGGTGCACGGCGCCACCGGCAACTCCACCCGTCAGGACCGCCGCGCAGCCTCCCTCCACTATCTGGGCGACGATGTTCGCTACCGCGAGCGTAAAGGGACGGCCCTGGATCCAGGCAAGTCCCCTGCGCTCAAGGACGGCGACCTCATGGACAGCGTGGAGTTTCCGCTGGTCTGGGCGAGCGGCGAGGGATACGTATCGCCGACGGATACGGATCCGGTTGACGCGAACCTCTAAGGTCCGCGCGGATTGATCGGTACCTGAGGTTCGCCGTCTGTCACGTGACGACCGACCTACTGCTCTCCACTGACCGTGAATCGGCGCGCAGTTTGGACGCCGGTCGGCGGGCAAGGGCGCCTGTTGCGGACCGCCAGGCATGAACGGGTGTCGCTCCCGACGGACTTCGCCGGCCTTCGGATTCGTCCTGGCGCTGTGCGTGACTTGGCCGGCATCGGCGCAGCACCCGGAACACGCCGCGACCGGCGACCACGCGATCGAGGAGATCGTGGTGGTCGGCTCCCTCATACGCAGAGCGGAGGTCTTCGAGGGCCGGGCACCGGTGCAGACCCTCGACGCTCAAGCGTTCGAGTCGGTCGGCGCGGCCCAGCCCGTGGACATCCTCCCCAGCCTGACAGCCAACACCGGCTCCTACCTGGCCACGCAGCAGACCTATCTTCAGGGCGTCTCCCAGTTCAGCCTGCGCGGCGTGGGGCTCTCCTCCACCCTCACCCTGATCAACGGCCGCCGCGCCGGATTTGCCCCGGTCTCAAACGACGTGGGGCAGAGCTTTTTCGACATCAACACGCTGCCGGTGCTCATGATCGACCGGGTCGAGATACTCCGCGACGGCGCCTCGGCCACCTATGGCTCCCAGGCGGTTGCGGGCGTTGCCAACATCGTCACCCGCAAGGGCTTCACCGGTGTCGAGGTCGCCGGGGGCTACCGGGACGCCAGCAACAGCGCTTACGACCTCGGCTTTGCCGCCGGCCTTGAGGGTCGGCGAGGCCACTTGAGCTTCTACGGGGTGTGGTACGAACAGGACGAGAATTTCCGCACCGAGTTCGACTGGTTGATACCCAGGGCGGTCGACCCGGACGGCGACGGTGACATCGTGGAAGGCTCCTTCGACTCCGGCCGCGGGTCACCGGGCAGCTTCCGCCGGGCGGTGGCCAACGCCGACGGGTCGTACTCTCCGTTCCAGGCCGACGGCCTCGACGCACCGCTGTTCCCGGACCCGGACTGCCGGGCCGGCGGTGGCTATCCGAGCGGTGCGTTGTGCCGCATGGACTTCTCCGACCAGCGCACGATGATCGCCGCCGAGCGGCGCGCGCAACTGTTCACCGAGGCAGACCTCCACCTCGGCCCGGTGACGCTCTTCTCGGAGATCGGTTACTCGTCGAACGAGGTGACGGACCGGGTCGGCAACATGCTGCTGTTCAACGGCAACGTCGAGCGGACCAACGAGTTTTTCGTGCCCGCCAACCACCCCTTCAATTTCTGGACCGACCCCGACGGTGACGGCGTTCTCACCTACGTCGCGCCCTCCGACTGGGTCCCGGAAGTGCACGAGGCCGTCCCTCTCGGTTACTTCGGCCGGCCGCTCGGGGCGGAGGCCGCAGGCGAAAATTCCGGCGACGAGGCCAGAGACTTCGACACGCTGCGGCTGGTGGTCGGGTTCGAGGCCCAACTGCCGGGCGGGTGGTCGGGCGAAGGTCACTTTACAAGAGCCCGGACGGACCTCTCGGTACGCTCGGAGCGGCACTGGGTGGCCGCCGAGTTTGCCAACGTGTTGGTGGAGGGGTTGTGGAATCCCTTCGGCACGCGGCTGGTCGCGCCCGACCTGGTCACGCCCAAGACCGTGGCGGACGACGGTCTCGCGCCGGCGCTGGCCGGGCGCCTTGCCGCCAACGACGCCGAGACCTTGAGTCGGTTCGAGAGCGTCAGGCGGGAGCGTGCCAGGAGCGTTCAGAACGTTGCCGAGCTCGTCGCCACGCGCGAGCCGTTCGAGTGGCACGGCTGGCCGGTCACGCTGGCGATGGGCGTCCAGTACCGCGACCTCTCCTATGCGTTCGAGCCGGACCCTCTGAACGTTGCCGGCGCGGGCCCGCGGCCGATCCGCGAGTTTCCCGCAGCGGGGGACCAGCGTGCATGGGCGGTGTTTACCGAGAGCCTGATGCAGCTTGGCGACCGCGCCGAATTGCAGCTTGCCGCGCGCCACGAACGCTATCGGAACGCGGGCAACTCGACGGATCCGAAGATCGCCGCGCAGTTCTTCGCCACCGACCGCCTGTCGCTGCGCGCGTCATGGGGCACATCGTTCCAGGCCCCCAGCGTGTTCCAGGCCGCCGGCAACACCAGTTCTCGCACGCTCACCGACCCGTTCCGCTTTGACAGGGGGGGCGTGGGGCGCTGCACCGTGGACGCCTCGGGCGCGATCCTGGACCGTGGCGACAACTTCGCCGTCGCCACCAGGCTTCGCGGCGGCGGGCTGAGCCCGCAGACCGCGCGCTCGGCGAACTTTGGCGTGCTGCTCCAGCCGCTGGACAACGCCGCGGTCAGCATCGACTACTGGATGCTCGATTACCGCGACGTCATCGCGCAGGGGCGCAGCTTCCAGGCCATCGTCGACGACGACTGCCGGGACGACGGGCGGCCCAACGACAGCCGTATCTGGCGCGACACCTCCGGGCAATTGAGCGTGGTGACAACCGACTACGGCAACGTCGGGGCGGTGCGGACCCGGGGCCTGGACCTCAACGCCCACTACGACCTGGGGTTCCCGCTCGGCGACATCCGCATCAGCGCCGACGCCACGCTGCTCACCCGGTTTGACGTGGACGCCGGCGGCGAGGGTTACGTGGACCGGCTCGGCAGCCGCAACGACACCAACGGCTTTGCGCCAACCCCACAACTGCGGCTCAACCTGGGCGTCGCCTGGTCGCGGGGGCGCCATGCGGCCGGGCTGACCGCCCGCTACGTGGACGCCTACGAAAACGACGAGGTGGCTTCGCTGCCGAAGATCGCGTCCTGGACAACGCTGGACGCGAACTACAGCTACGTGCAGGAGAATCGGTTCGGCGGCGAAGCCACGCTCTACCTCGGCGTGCGCAACCTGACACACAAGGAACCGCCGCCGC
This sequence comes from uncultured Pseudomonadales bacterium, assembly GCA_964518405.1. Taxonomy (GTDB): domain Bacteria; phylum Pseudomonadota; class Gammaproteobacteria; order Pseudomonadales; family Azotimanducaceae; genus VXNE01. Next base: position 7,381 of record CAZFGB010000030.1, read on the forward strand.
TACCGAGCGGCCGCGAGGGCATCCACCGCTACAACCTGCGGCCCGGCTTCGACGGATTCGTGCACGACATCAAGGGTCGCACGATATACGTGCGCTTTCGGTACCGCCGGTGGTACTGAGCGCGGCCTTTTCATCGACGTCCGGCACTGATCGGTAAACGCATCGACTTGGTGCGGATCGTGGGTTGGACCTCGTGACCACAACGTAGGGGACACGGGGTCCGGAGCGCAGCGCCGCCGCGCTCCGGCGTCGTCGGCCGGTCGCCGGCCTGTGCTTGACCGCCCCCACGGGATCGTTCATTGTTCCCGCACGATTTCAACGGGCTGGGCCGAGAGCCAGTGGCAACTGTCTTCGCGTCGTCGGCCCGCCCCCTGCCCGGTTCCGAGGCGATGGCATGGAAGAGTTTCGAATACGCGTGACGGAAGAGCTGATCCTGCTGATGCTCGACGAGTCAAGCGGATATCTCGAAATGGTGCCCGGCTGGGACTTCTCCTGCGTGATGGCAGGCGCCGTCATCGCCGACCTCGCGCTGGAAGACCGCATCGACACCGACCTGCAGTCGCTGTACCTCCTCGACGCCACGCCAACAGGCGACGGGCTCCTCGATCCGACGCTTCAGGAGATCAGCACGTCCGAAGATCGCTCGGAAACGCAGTATTGGGTCGAACGGAACACGGCCCGAGCCGAAGAAATCGTGACCCTGACGCTGGAACGGCTGGTGGACAAGGGGGTGCTCGAGTACCAGTCGGGTGGATTCTGGACCCTGTCACGCTCGGTTTCCCGTTCAGGCACGTACCCGGGCGCGGACGGGGCAATCCGGAGGGAAGCCAAGGCCCGCATCCTCAACGTCGTCCTCAACGACGACATCCCCGACCCGAGGGACGTCATCCTCGTCGGGCTGATGCACACCTGCGACCGCTTCAAGACGCTTCTGTCGGAAGAAGACTACGAGGAGAAGCTCGAGCGCATCGAGACGGTCGCCGGCATGGACCTGGTCGGGCGGTCCGTGGCAACCGCCGTGAAGGCCAGCACGGTCAAGCCGAAGACCCGACCCGTTCTGCTCACGAAGCCGATCCCCAAGCTCCCGGTGGTCGACATCCTGCGACAGCGTGACCTGCTCGCCGGCAACATCCCCAAGGCCACGTGCCGCATCTTCGAGAAACACGGGCCGGTGGTGAAGGTGCCCTTGAGCATGCACGGGCAACCTGTCGTCGCCCTGATGGGGCCGGAATGCAATAGCTGGGTCAACAAGGAAGGGCGGTTCTATCTTCGGTCGAAGGACTACATCCAGGGGCTCGAAGGCGTCTTCGGCGCTTCGAGGACGCTGCCGGGCATGGATGGCGCGGAACACCACAAGATGCGCAAATCGCTCCGCACCGCCTACTCCCGGGCGACCCTTGCCCAGCGCCTGCCCGAGCTGATCTCCCTCTGCAAGGACTCCGTCGGCGCGTGGAACGAGGGCGACGTGTTCGGCGCGACGAAGACCTTCCAGAACTACATGAGCAGTCAGGTCTCGCACCTGACGATGGGCGTCGACTGCAGCCACTTCGTCGACGACCTGCTCGCCTACGAGCACCGTGCACTCGTAACGCACGTGCAAGGCGCACTGCCCAAGTTCATGTTGTCGACGCCGAGCATGAGACGTTCCAGGAAGTATGTGCCCGAACTGCTCGACGCCATTCACGCGTCGCACACCCCGGCGCAAAGAAAAGGGAAACCGCTGGACGTTGCCGACGCCATACTGGAGCTGCATCGGAACGACCCGCAGTTCCTGCCGGAGACCGACATCACCTTCCCCTTCGTCGCAGCGATGGTCGCCAGCATCTATCTCGGCAGCGCGCTCGGTTTCTCCGTCTATGCCATGGTCGCCGACCCGGACCTGTACGCCGGCGTCCGCGCGGAAGCCGATGCGCTGTTCGGCGGAAATCGCGAGCCGCGGGCCGAGGACTTCGCCAACCTCCAAAACATCGACGTGACGCACCGGCTCTTCCTCGAGTCCGAACGCATGTATCCGGTCATCCCCTGGCAGCTACGAACCGTCATGAACCAATGCGTGGTCAACGGCTTCGAATTGCCACCCAAGACACGGGTATTGATCTGCCATACCGCGACGCACTACTCGCAGGACCTGTTCGAGAACCCGCT
>CAZFGB010000031.1:0-8884 GCA_964518405.1 uncultured Pseudomonadales bacterium
CCCCGCATACGGGCACGCCGATTTTCTCCTTGGCCATGGAGGTGGAGATACCGCCTTCCGTGCGCATCGCGGAGCTGCGCGACGCGTTCTTCTACTTCTGCGACGATCGCGATCTCGACGCCGAATTCCGCCCGGCCTGACTTCCATCCAGCCCCCCTGTTCCCCGAGGGGGTACCCCTCGAAAAAACAGCAGCCCGAGGGGATACCCCCTCGAAACAGCAACTATCCGCGGGCCCGGTGCTCGGCGGACAGACCCGGCTGCAGCGACGAGAGCGTCAGGTTCGGATTGTAGAAGGGATCGCGAGGTATGTGATCGGCAATAAAGCGTCCTAATCTGTCGTTGTCGGATATGGGATCGGAGCGGCCCCGCGACTGCGACTCGTGGTGCACGAGGACGATTTCCGGCAAGTAGACGTTGCTGAGGCCCGCAAGATGCGCGCGCAGGCAGAATTCGGTGTCGTTGCCCACGATCCCGTACGCCTCGTTGAAGTCTCCTATCGCATCGATGACGCCGCGGCTGACGGCGAGACACGCTCCGGTCACGGTCGCCACGTTGCGAGAGACCGTCGGCGAAACGAATATGCCGCTCACGTCCTCCGGGTGCACACCGCTATAGACGTGACCCGCAAGTCCGCCGTAGCCGACCACGACACCCGCGTGCTGTATCGTTCCATCGTCGAACAGCAGTAGCGGCCCGACGACCCCCACGTCTTTCCGCATCGCGTATTCAGCCATGCGCGCAAGCCATCCGTCAGTGGTCGACACCGTGTCGTTGTTGAGAAAGACAAACACATCGCCCGCGGCCTCGCCTATGGCAAGGTTGTTCAGGCGCGACCAATTGAACTCGATGTCGGCGACCAATACGCGGAAGTTGTCGCGCTCGCTCTCCATCCGGCTCAGCCACTCGCGGGTCCGCTGTTGCCTCGAACCGTTGTCCACGAGGATGACGTCGAAATCGTTCGCCACGTTCGTCGCATAGAGGCTGTCCACGCACGGCGCGAGCAAGTCCAAGCGATCACGCGTGGGAATCACAACCGTCACGTGCGCTTGGCCCTCGGACCTGAAACGGCAGCGCCAACCCGATCGAGTTGCCTCGACGCCCGCGTCGAGGCCATAGCGGCCGCGCAACAGTTTCTCCAAGCATGCCGGCGGTGCCGCCGGCGGTTCTCGCCCCCCGGCCATTGCATGGCTCAGCACCGCGGGCACGTGTTCGATCCGGGTTGCGGCTTGTACCGTGCGAAGTACCGAGGCGTACGGGTCGTCGAAGCGCCACTTTCCGTCCCAGATGCGGCGCGATATGCCAACGCAATCCGAGATGTAGTCTTGATGGAACAGGAGGTCCGGCGAAAAGTCCGGCTTGAAGTAGGGAAGCCCGCGCCTCCCCTTCGTGTCGATCCTGTCCGAGTCCCCGTATACCATATCCGCCCCCGCCATCAGCGCGCGCGTCATGGTGCCCAACGTGTCGCGGTGCAGGCAGCATCCGCGGCCCAGGACGACGACACCTAGGGAATCGGGCGGCAGCACCTCCGAACCAGGCCCGGTCGCTGGCATCTGACAGGCTTCGACTTCACGCGCCCGCAGTTCGCCGAACCAATCGGTCCCGCCATCAACGATCACGCTCGCGCATCGTGCAGTCTCGGCCAAATTCTCGACCAAGAACCGGCACTGGTGTTCACCGAGTCCTCGGAAAGAAACGCCCAGTGCCACCTTGACCGGGTGTTCCTCCCTCCCTGACTCGGTGACTCTTATCCATCGCTGGTAGCGCCGTGCCTGTTCCCCGGGATGGTCAGACGTGTATTCGATCAGGATCCAGCACGCCCGGCGGAGTCCGCCCGCGTGCGCCAATGCCCGCAGCAGTTCCCTTCCCCCCCTTTTCGCGCGATAGGCGCCCGGCAGATTCCAGATCGCATGCAAGAGCCACAAGAGTCGCTCTCCGTACCGGGTAAACGTCGCGAGCAGCACAACGTTTCAGCCGCACGCCAGGCGCAGAAGATACTGTACATAGTTGCCCGGGCCGAGGGCGCGTCCGAGCGTTTCCAACTCCGCGCGGCTGATCCAGCCATTGAGGAACGCCACTTCTTCCGGCACTGCCAAGCGCTCGCCGTGGCAGTTCACGATAATGACACACCGGTAGTTATTGTGAAGGTGGACGACATCCGGCTGGACTTCACGCACGTATGCCCTCAGCGCCCGGTAGAGTGCGGGGTAAAACAATGTGCGGCGGCTGAAGGAGCCAGCCAGAGACCTGGCTGGCCGAAAGTGGAATACGCGTCGCGTCGGCCGCGTCTCAGAACCCGTATCGGACATTGCGAACAGGTGCACTTCATGGCTCCGCTTCTCCAGACCCGCAGTCACATCCAAGATGTAGCGTTCCGTACCGCCGAGCACCTCTTCGGGCCGGTGGTCGTTTACCATGAGTATCTTCATCGTGAATAGCGGCTAGCCGTCTGAGTCCATTTGGGGCGCCTGCAGGATCGCACTTTCTGCAAGCGCTTCGTCGTTCGCCACGCCGAAGGCTTCGAGATTTCACTCGGGACCACGGCGGCATCCACGAAACCGACCTTGGACATGCGGCAAATCCTCCCCCATCCTTTCCTCCGATTGTATCCCGTCGCCTGTCGGTCAAGGGATATTCCAGATTGGAGGCAGTGTATCCGTTTGAAAATTCCTGTTCGGCCATCCAGTGTTGAAATCTTGTGGATGTTTCGTGATGCTTGGCTGGCCGGAAAGGAGGGAATCCCAAAATGCCGATAGGACCTGACGGCCAGAAGCGCCCGGGCGACGTGATCGGGAACGCGGTACACTCGTGCCGAGTACTGGTCGGAGACGCCGAGGAAACTTACGTTGGAAAGCACCGCAACGCTGGCGAGGCGAGGGCGCGATCTTTGACGCCGGAACGCCGGAGCGAGATCGCCCGCAAAGCCGCCGCTGCCAGATGGAACAACGGTACCGCGGAGGCGTAAGGCACCTTCGCGGACAAGTTGTAACGGCGTTCGTCCGCCGTTGTCATAGGGAACTGGTGGAGCCGGAGGGAATCGAACCCTCTGCGCGCAGTTTTGGAGACTAGGCCCGGCACCAGCCGGCGGCCCCGCAAGAACCCGGAAGAAGCCCGAATCTTAACAGGTTCGGGCTTCTTTTTGCCACAAAATGCTTGATATTCAAACGGAAGCATGTACACTATCAAGCATGAACAGACTATCTATCGAACGACAAGCTCGAATCCTCAACCTGCTGTGCGAAGGCGTTTCCATGCGGGCGATAACCCGACTGGAAGGCGTTGGCATCAACACCGTAGCCCGCCTCATCGACGCCGCTGGCGAAGCCGCCGCCGCGTACCACGACGAGCATGTCCGGGGCATCGTCGGCAATCGCCGGATCGAATGCGACGAGGTGTGGGCTTTCGTGTACGCCAAGGCCCGAACCGTTCCCCGCGCCAAAGCCGCCCCTAGGGATGCCGGCGACGCTTGGACATTCTCGGCCATCGACGCGGAGTCGAAACTTGTCGTCAGCTACTTGGTCGGGGATCGCGACGGGCAATCCGCCATCGAGTTCATGGACGATCTGCGGGGCCGGTTGGAGGATCGCCCGCAAATCTCCACGGATGGCCTAAAGGCTTACGTCGAAGCCATAGAGGGGGCTTTCGGCGGCGATGTGGACTTCGCCCGGGTCATCAAGGAATACGGCAAGGACCTGGACGAAGAGCGGCGCTATAGCCCGCCGGTTTGCACGAAGGTGGAGAAGCGCCGGGTCGAGGGCAATCCCGACATGCGGAAGGCGAACACCAGCTATGTCGAGCGGCACAATCTCTCGGTGCGGATGGGCAACCGCCGCTTCACCCGCCTGACAAACGCATTCTCCAAGAAGATCGAGAAGCACTCGGCGATGGTCAATCTGTTCTTCCTGCACTACAACTTCTGCCGGATTCACAAGACACTTCGCGTCACCCCGGCGATGGAAGCGGGAATCGAAACCACGCTGCGCGACGCCGAATGGATCGCGGAGCTTATCGCCGCCCGCGCTCCGAAGCCGAACCGGCCCAAGACGTACCGGAAGCGGGCCGCGTAAGTGGCGGTCCCGAACCGCACGCTCTACGTCGCCGACAACCTCCGCGTCATGCGCGGACTCGATACCGGGTCCGTGGACCTGATCGCCACCGATCCGCCGTTCAACGCCAAACGCATGTTCAACGCCCCGATGGGGTCGCGCGCGGCCAATCAGTCCTACGACGACCGTTGGCGGTGGGACGAACGGACGAGTGGCACGACCTGATTGCCGCCGACCATCCCGCGATCCGACGGGCGGAAGGGGCGCAAAGCGTGGGGGAGTTTCCTCGATGAGGAGCGTTCCCGTCAGCCTCACCCGACCGTTGGCTGATTTTCAAACTGATACACTACCGGCTTCTTGAGCTTCTTCTTGACAGGGAACAGGGTGCGTGGAACGATGTCGGTGCCTTTCCGGCCAGAGTCGGGGAGGCTGGCAACGGACAAAGATAATGACTCCCGAACTGATTGGCATCATCGTTGTTGGAGCATCTCTGGCTGGATTGATTCTTGGCCATGTTGGTCCCGCGCTGCGCGAGTTGAGGAGGGACGTGGGCGATCTTCGGGAGCGCATGGCGCGATTGGAAGGGCTGTTCGAGGGATTCACCCGCCACCAGCCCGATGAGGCGTGATGAACAAATCCAAACCTCACCCCTTCGAGGGCGCCACTCCCGAAACTCTGGCCCGGGCCTTGCTTCGGCCCACTCGCGACAAAGCGTCGACCAAGGGCAGGAGAAACAAGAAACGATAGCTTTTCGGCGTCCGGGGACGCTGGCGGGGGCGGTGGGATTCGAACCCACGAAACGCTCTGATACGTCTGACCGCTATAGAGGCGGCTGCGATAAACCAACTCCTCCAAACAGCGCTACTGATGCAAGAGCGCATCCGCGCTTCGATGGCGACCGAGAACAAGCGACTACTGCAAGGCATAGTCGAAGCGGACGAAACAGACATCGGCGGCATGCCTCGCAAGGCCAACCGTGCTCATCACGGACGAATACCCGGCATAGAACGCGGCCAGTCCGAAACTACTCATACCGATCAAATGTGGGCGTAATTTCAACGTATGGAAAATGTACCTTCCAATGGAAGCCCCCGCGCCATCCGCTCTTGGCCGACCCCTTAACGCGAAGCACCGAACCAGCGCTCCAGAAGCGATGCAACGCTCGTTTGCCGACAGCACAACGTTTCAGCCGCTCGCCAGGCGCAGCAGATACTGTCCATAGTTGCTGGTGCCGAGGGCGCGTCCGAGCGTTTCCAACTCCGCGCGGCTGATCCAGCCATTGAGGAACGCCACTTCTTCCGGCACTGCCAAGCGCTCGCCGTGGCGACTCTCCAACGTCTGCACGAATGTGGAAGCTTCCACCAGGCTGTCATGGGTTCCCGCGTCGAACCAGGTAAAGCCGCGACCGAGAGACTCGACGTGCAGGGTCCCGCGCTCGAGGTAATGGCGATTGACGTCACTGATCTCGAGTTCGCCCCGCTCGCTCGGTTTCACGTTGGCGGCGACGTCAACGACATCCCTGTCATAGAAGTAAAGTCCCGTCACCGCCCAGTCGGAACGCGGATGCGCGGGCTTTTCCTCGATCGAAGTCGCGTACCCGTCCTCATCGAAGTCCACTACGCCGTAACGCTCGGGGTCGGGCACGCGATAGCCGAAAACGGTGGCGCCTCGCGGGCGAGCGACCGCCGCGCGCAATCTCTCGGTCAGTCCGTTGCCGAAGAATATGTTGTCGCCGAGAGCCAGGGCGCAGGCATCGCCGCCGATGAAATCCCTACCGATCAGGAACGCCTGAGGCACGCCATCCGGTTTCGGTTGCGGGGCATAGCACAACCGCATGCCCAATCGGCTGCCGTCGCCCAGCAGGTTTTGGTAGCTCTCGAGATGCCGGGGCGAAGAGATGATCAGAATCTCGCGGATTCCCGCCAGCATGAGGACGCTCATGGGGTAGAAGATCATCGGCTTGTTGTACACGGGCAGCAGTTGCTTCGATACAGCCACCGTAAGGGGATACAGTCGGGTCCCCGCGCCTCCTGCGAGAATGATGCCCTTCATGTGGTCTCTTCCGGCCCCGTCAAACCGTGCTCCCCCCGCGCTCGGACATCCATGTATCAAGACCCATATGCCGCAAGCGTCAAATATCGACGATTCCGCCGTACATTTCGATGTCGCGCACGACTTTGTGCCAGCGCAATAGCTCCTTGTACCAGTCGAGCGTAATGGTCTGGAGCGTCCTGTCCACAGTCCCGGCGTCCAATGCCCGGCAGATTTCCGCCACGCCGTCTTCGGCCGTCTTCTCCGCCCGATAACCCAACGCCTCGATCTTTCCGAACGCGACGCGGTAGCTGCGGAGATCCGGATCCCCGTACCACTCGATCTCCACGTCTTTCGGCACGCACGCCGCGACGACCTTCCCAAGGGCGCTGATCTGGTAGGTATTCGATGCGGACCCGACGTTGTAGGTCTCGCCATTCACCGTCGCCGAGTCCGCTTCCAGCATGAACATCAGCGCGCGCGCCGTATCGCGCACATGCACCATCGGACGCCATTGCGTGCCATCGCGCATCAGCGGCAGTCGCCCGGTCTTCCAGGCGCCGTAGGTCATGCCGTTGACCGCAAGATCGAACCGCATGCGCGGCGAGACGCCGTATACGGTCGCCTGTCTCAGCACGACGACGCAGAACGCCTCGTCCGCAAGCGCCAACACGCCGTGCTCCGCCAACTCGTTGGCACGCGCATAGGTCGTGAGAGGGTTCGAGGGACTGCTTTCATCGGCGGTCACACCCTCCCCCTGCGCGCCGTAGATGCTGCATGAGGACGGCAGGACGTAACGGCGTACTCCTGCCTTCTTGCCGAGACCAGCTGTGCGCACGCGCGCGCGGTGGTTGATATCCAGCGTCGCCCGACGAAACAGCTCTCCGGAGGGATCGTTGGAAATGGCCGCCAGGTCGATGATCGCATCGATGCCGGCGACGTGGTCCGCCGTCAGCTTGCGGGTGTCCTCGACGACGATCTCGAGTCGCGGGTGTTCCGGCAACAGACCGCGGCCGAAGAAGAACCGGTCCACGACTCTGACCCGGTAGCCTTCGCCGAGCAGCATGGGCACCAGCGTCGTGCCGATATATCCGCCCGCCCCCGTCACCAGGACGTATTTTCGCGATCTCGCCATGTGGGGGATCCCAAAGACGCTATGTATCCGGGCGGTTCCAGTGCCGGGAGTTTCCCGGTCGAGCGGACGCGGTCACCAAGCGTGCCACTCTCTTTCTCCAGCGCTTGCGCCAGGCATCAGGAGGCGCTCGAGTTCCCGTCGACGCGCTCATAGTCGTCGTCATATCGAACGATGTCGTCCTCCCCGAGGTAGTCGCCCACCTGCACCTCGATCAGTTCCAGCGGCGCGGTGCCCGGATTGCTGATCCGATGCCTGCTGCCGAGGGGGATATAGGTCGATTCGTTCGCCGCCAACGTCAACTTGGTGTCCCCGCAGGTCACCGTGGCCGTGCCGCGCACGACGATCCAATGCTCCGAGCGGTGGCGATGTTCCTGCAGCGACAAACGCGCGCCGGGATTCACGGCGATTTTCTTGACCTGGTAGCGATCGCCCGCTTCCACTATTTCGTAGCTGCCCCAGGGCCGATTGACGCGGGGATGCGCGTCGTATTGAGTATACGCAAGATCCTTCATGCGCCCGACCACTTCCTTGACCTTCTGGGTATGGCCTTGCGCCGCAACCAGGACCGCGTCGGCCGTATCCACCACCATCAATCCGTCCACGCCGACCGTGACCACCAGCCGCTTGTCCGCCTGCACGAGGGAGTTCTTGGTATCGAGAGCGATGACGTCGCCTGCGATCGCATTGTTGTCCTCGTTGCGCGCCCGGATTCCGTGCAGCGCCGTCCAGGACCCGACATCGGACCAACCGATGTCCAGCGGCAGCATCACGGCCTTGTCCGTCTTCTCCATGATGCCGTAGTCGATCGAATCCTTGGGCGAGTCCTCGAACTCGGGCCCCGGACGGAAAAAGTCCTGATGGTCCGACCCGGAGCTAACCGCCGCCTGGCAACAGGCGAGCATGGCGGGCTGATGCCGCCCCAACTCCTTCAAGTATGCGCCGGCCCGGCAGAGGAAAATTCCGCTGTTCCAGTAATAGTCGCCCGATTGCAAATACTCCCGCGCCGTCTCGGAATCAGGCTTCTCGTAGAACTCGTCAACCCGACGGATCGCGCCGCCGAGCGCTTCGCCCGCGCGCACGTAGCCGTACCCCGTGTCGGGACTCGATGGACGGACGCCGAAAGCGACCAGGTTGCCGGAAACGGCGTAATCCATTGCCGAGCGCACACCGGCGCAGAACGCATCGGGCAGTTCAATGTGGTGATCGGACGGCACGATCAGCAACACCGGGTCCTCGCCGTGTCGCAGGGCGTGGCACGCCGCCAATCCAACCGCCGGAGCCGTGCCGCACGCCACGCTCTCCAGCACGAGCGCGCCGCAGTGCTGGGCGATCTCGCGACAGTGTTCGGCGACGATGAACCGATGCTCCTCGTTGCAGACGATGTAAGGGGGCATCGCATCGAGACGGGCCACGCGCAACAGCGTCTCCTGCAACATGGAGCGGTCGCTGGTGAGAGGAAGAAAGTGCTTTGGGTAGCAGCCGCGCGAGAGGGGCCACAGGCGCGTTCCCGCGCCGCCCGCCAACACCACTGGAAGGATGGCTGTCAAATGCGTTGCTCCACTTCTCCTTCGACAAGCCGACCGCCGGGAGTTTCGCCGGTCCGCGCACTGTTGCTATCATTCTATCGCGTTGCGTTCGGCCGTTGGGAGAGGTGGGGGGCGGGGCGCAGAGGGC
>CAZFGB010000032.1:0-9365 GCA_964518405.1 uncultured Pseudomonadales bacterium
GGACATCCGGGCGGACTCATCCCTCTGCGAACTTGCCTTGCTGACGCCGGCGCCGCGCCTGCTCGACGGCATAAGCGGACATCCGTGCGGCGCGCCAGTCGGCGCGGCCATCGACAGGTACCTGCACGACTACGGCCGGCAGGTCTTCAATCTCGATTTCGTGGAGCCCTCGCTTGCACAAGCGCCGCTGCCGTTCGCGAAGCGCTTGCAGGCGCTGGTCAGGGACCCCGGCCACGACCTGACGATCCGGCAGAGACAGGTGGCGAAGACGCGCCGGTCGAAGTTCCTGCAGGCGTTGAAGTTCTTCAAGGGCGCGCGGCGATTCGAGTTTCTGCGGCTGTACTGGACCTCGCGCGTCAACTACCCGAGCCGGGAAGAAGCCCTCTTCTACATGGGCCGCGCCTGGTCGGTTTTCCGGCCCTGGGCCCTGGAACTGGGCCGGCGCCTGGTGGAAACCGGTACGCTTGCGCGCCCGGATGACGTGTTCTACGTCACGAGCGCCGACCTCGAGGCGGCCATCGACGATGGGGTGCGACTGGAACTGAAGGACAAGGCGGCCGCGGAACGGGACTTGCGGTCGCTACGTTTTCGTATGGCTCCCCCGTCGGCGATTCCACCACTGCAGAAAGACGACAGTCCCTACGCATCTCTCAGGAACAACGAGAGCGGGCAACGCGTCCTGCGGGGTTTCGCGGTATCTCCCGGAACGGTGACCGGGGTCGCCAGCGTCATCATGACGCCCGGCGAGTTCGACCAGATGCAACCGAATTCGATACTCGTCTGCCCGTTGACGACGCCGGCATGGACGCAGTTGTTTCCCCACGCCATAGGGCTCGTGACGGACATCGGGAGCATTCTCGCCCACGGCTCCATCGTGGCCCGCGAGTACGGCATTCCCGCGGTTCTGGGGGTGGGCGACGCCACGCAGCGCATCAAGAGCGGGCAGACGATCACCATCGACGGCGACCGCGGCCTCGCCACGCTGCTCGACGACGCCTGAACCGAATTCGCGCGGAGCGACAGAAAAACGGTTCCTCCTAGACCTCCTTTTGATCCTTTTTATCCGTATTTTTCACACTTGACGTGATTTCTGCGCCTTTCTATGCTGAGCAGGTCAATCGATTGGAGGCACTCGCGGATGTCGCTCTTGACCGAAAGACTCGTCGGCTTGCCGTTCGGCACCGCTGCTGTCGAAGAACTGCTGCGAACCGACTTGCTCGACGCCAATGTGATCTACCGGCGCCGCGAAATCGTCGAGGCCCTTCGACAGCGATTCATCGAACTCGGTGGCGACAGCAACACCAGCCGGGAGCAGGTCATAGTGCCGTTGAAAAGGGTGCTGGACGGCGCTCTTTTTGTACGTATCCGACCGGGTTTCTACCGATACCTTGGGTCCGGGGCGGGCGACTCCGGATCCTTGATGGTTCGCGACGCGGAACCCGCGTCGCCGGACTGGTCTTCAGAACCCGCTGGACGCGCACCCTGGCGAAGTCAACTCGATGAAGCTTCAACCGCGCACGCCATTGCGGAGATATTGCGATCGCACGGCCGGGAACGGGTTGCGGACCGGATCGACTACCTGCAGGAGCTTGCCCGGGAGGATCCGGACGAAGAACCGATGGCCCTCGACTCGCTTTGGCACTTGGCGTGCTTTCTCCTTGAGCAGGATCAGTTGCCGGATCCGGAAATCGGTGTCTCCCCGAGTACATTGGCGCAGGTGGAGTGGACGATTCCCGCCACCGAGGACGATCGGGCGCGCGACGGCCTGCTGGTGATGGAGTTTCTTCCCCGCGGAATCATTGGATTCGCCGCGCTGTCGGAGCCGTATCGCCAGGGGGTGGATCGACTTACCGTGCACGGAGAGTTGCCTCCGGCCCAAGCACTGGAGGCCGTGCGCCCATTCACTGACCGGATCGAGCGAGCATGAACGAGCCGCTGCCGGACCGGAACCACGTCTCTCGATACTGCAAGCCATCGACGGTCGGTGAACGCGGCCAACTCATGGCGAGCGCTTTCTCGATCCGGCCTGGCGAGGGTTACCTGTCGGTCAACTGGCTGGAACATTTCGGCATGCCCATCGACGAGCCACGCGGGACAGAGGCCGCGCTGGACCGTGTACGCGAGACGTTGCGAAGCAAGGGTTTTCGACTTCGATCAAGCGGTCGTTTCGCGTTGCTGAACGTCGGCAAGGTCAAGACGACGATCCGGCGAACTTTCGGGCGTTCACTACACATCAATCACCTTCCGCTCCCGGACGACGCATCTCACGCCGGCGTCCTCGGATACACGGAACAAGACCGCATGATCGCAGCCGAGATCAGGGCTGCCGTGCGTGCCGAGGATGTGAGGTCTGCCGTATGACCTTCCCGTTTCGGACGGATCGACCGCGAGACAGGAGATCGAACGGTCGCCCTTACCGGTTGCCCATCGCCCGACGCGCCAGGGGCCGGGTCCAGACGGATTGCAGGATGGGGTCGACCCATCGGTAGAGCCGCCCGGAACAATAGACGCTCTTGCCGCGTTCGATTGCGGAGAGGCCTTCGCGCGCGACCGTGCCAGCCTCGTACCACAGGAAGTCTGGCGTTGCCGCTTTCATGTCGAGCAAATCGTGGACGGCGTGAAAGTCGGTATGCGTATAGCCGGGACAGAGGGCGGAGACTCTCACGCCCCGGGACTTGAGCGTCTGGTCCAGGGCCTCCGACAGCGCGATGACGTAGGCCTTGCTCGGGCCGTAGTTCATGTCGCCGGCGCGTGCGATGCGGCCGGCCACCGAGGAGACGTTCAGAATGCGGCCGAAGCCCCGTTCGCACATGCCGGGCGCGAACAGGTGGCACAGATGCGCAACGGACGTCATCATGAGTTGCAGGAACGCGGCCTGCTGCTGCCAGTCGCGATCATCGAGCAGGTCGGGCCCGGCGGAACCGGCGTTGTTGACCAGGTAGTCGACCTCGAGCCCCAACTCTGCGGCGCGGGCCGCTATCGCGTCCGGCGCATAGGGTGACGACAGGTCCGCCTCGACTACCTCGATGCGAACGCCGTCGTGGCTGCCGCGCAGTTCTTCGGCCAACGCTTCCAGTCGGTTTCGGCGCCGGGCCACCAGCGCGAGGTCGTAACCGCGCGCCGCGAGTTGTCGCGCGAATTCCTCGCCCAGTCCGGCCGAAGCGCCGGTGACGAGCGCCGTTCTCCGCGTGTCGTTCTCCATGGTCAGATCCTCAAGTCTTGTCGTGGCGAAGTACCGCTTCCGTGGAAGCGATCGTGACCCCCCTTGCTTGCCATCCGCCGAGGATCGCGCCGCGCCGCTCTTCGTCGATGCCGCGCACGGCGTCCTCGACAACCGTCAATGGGAGCGCGGGATGTCGCGCGAGCAGCCCCTCGACGGCGCAGGCAACGCAGACGTCGAGCGCCACCCCGTAGAGGACGACGTCCGTAATGCTTAAGGCTTCTACCACCGCGCTGACATGGGGGTTGGTGAAGACGTCGAACCAGTGCTTGTGGAACAGGACGTCGCCGGAGTGGCTCTCCAACAATGTCGGCGAGGTGCTCGCCGCAGCGTCCGGCTCGATCAACAGCGGATTGCTAAGGGCTGTCTGTCGTATCCGCGCTTGCCCGGGCGTGCCGCGCAGGCAGTGTGGCGGAAACGTGTCCTTGAAATCCGGCGTGTCGGAGAGTTCGGCGTCGTCCGGATCGTGGTTGTCCGAACTCGCGAGGATACGAATGCCGTTGGCGTGGGCGAAGTCGGTGAGGCGGCTCAAGTTCTCGGCGATGGTTTCGGCGCCGGGCACATACAGCTTGCCGTCCGGCCACATGAAGTCGACCTGCGTGTCCACGTCCCAGAACACGCGTGTCATTCCACGGCCTCCAGACGCGGATTCGGTCTGTACGCGCGGCCGACCTTGGCGCACGGGCGTCCCTCGTTCTGCACGATGTCGGCGGTGAAATCGAAGCTGCCGTCATTGGCCACCAGCGAAGAGCCGACGCCATAGGCGGCTACGGGCAGGCCTTCGGATTCGAAGGCGCGAATCTTGGCGACGCCGAATCCGCCGGAGACGACGATGCGCACGTCCTCGAACCCGGCGTCGTCGAGCGCTTCGCGAACGTTCCTGACGAGTTGCGGATTCACGCCGCGCGGGTCGAACTGGCCCATCCTGGGCACGACGCTCTTGTCCACCAGCGTGCCGGATGTGTCGAGACGCACTCCGTAGAGGCGGCTGCCGAGGGCGCGGGCGACGTCGACCGCCGTGCCCACGCTGTCGTTGTCGAAGTCGACCAGCACCACCAGGGGCACCGAATCGGGAATGTGGTCGGCGAACTTGCGGGCGGCCAGCACGGTGTCGCCGCCGTAGGCCGCGATCGCGGCATGTGGAACCGTGCCGAGACCGATACCTCCCCACCAGGCGGCTTGCGCGTCGGTCGATACGGCGGTGGCGCCGGCCACGTGCGCGGCGTACCCATCACCCTGCTGAAGCGACCAGTGGTCATGCCGGGCGGGAAAGAACAGCACCTCCTTCGGGCGGGCGGCGTTCACAACCCGGCGCGTGTTCGTGAGGATGCGGCTGCGGCGGGCCAGAATGCCCAGGTAGAGCGTTTCGAGGTGCGCGAACGTATCGAAGGGGCCTTCGATGGTCATTGCCGTTTCCAGCGGTGCGATGGGGTCGCCGTCGCACAACGCCCGCACCGTCAGCGCCGGCCAGTCGTCACTGCATCGCTTGAGGATGGCGACGGCTTCGTCGACCCCGCCGATCCATCCCGCGGTCTTGCAGAAGACCTGCATCAAGACCCGCGGTGAATGTCCATCCCGGCGCAGCACGTCCCTGGTGCGCACGAAGTACTTGTCGGAATAGCGGCCGCCGCGGATCAGGTCATCGGGGAAGTCGAACGTACCGGAATCGAGGCGCGGGCGGCGCGTTGCGCAGGATGCGGCCGCCGGGCCGTTGGGGGTCTGCCGATCATTGACGGCATTCCCGGCAGCCTCGGTGCCGGGCGCGCGGCAACCCGTGGAAGATGCCGAAGCCATGTCGCCTCTCTCAAGCTCTCGCGGGAATGGTCGCAGCAGGTCGGTGAAACTGCAAACGGATCGGCGGGGCATGACCGAGGCAACGGAAACGCTGTCCGAACGATGCGCCGATTCATTCGACGTGTTGCTTGCCAGGCAACTGCGGTATCTTGCGGTACCTCCAATGCGGTTCCTGCCCCGATGAAACAGATCGATCACTTCATAGACGGTGTCAGCGCGGCGGCGACATCGGGCCGTACCAGTCCGGTGTTCAATCCGGCCACCGGCGAAAAGACGGCGGTCCTCGGGCTGGCTTCGGTGGAGGATGTCGATGCCGCCGTGGCCGCGGCCAGGACGGCGTTCGACTCCTGGCGCCGGGAAAGCGTCGCAGCCCGGACCAAGCTCATGTTCCGCTTCCGGAACCTGGTGGAGGCCAATGTCGACGAACTCGCGCGAACCCTCACGGCCGAGCACGGCAAGGTTCTGAGCGACGCGGCCGGCGAAGTGGGGCGCGGGCTGGAAAACATCGAATTCGCCTGCGGGATCGCCGAACTGCTGAAGGGTTCGTACAACGAGGGCGCGTCGAGCGGCGTCAATGTCTACACGATACGCCAGCCTCTCGGCGTGGTGGCTGGCATCACGCCGTTCAACTTCCCGGCCATGGTGCCCCTGTGGACCATCCCCAACGCCATCGCCGCGGGCAACACCTACGTGCTGAAGCCGTCGGAGCGCGATCCCTCGGCGCCGCTCCTGCTGGCCGAACTCTTCCACGAAGCCGGGTTTCCCAAGGGCGTGCTCAATGTTCTGCAGGGAGACAAGGTGGCCGTCGACCGCCTGCTGGGACATCCGGATATCCAGGCGGTTTCGTTCGTGGGTTCGACGCCGGTGGCGAAGTACGTGTACGAAACCGGCACGCGCAACGGGAAACGCGTGCAAGCCCTGGCGGGCGCCAAGAACCACATGGTCGTGTTGCCCGACGCGGAGTTGGATGTCGCCGCCGATGCCGCGGTGTCGGCCGCGTTCGGCTCGGCGGGAGAGCGGTGCATGGCTGTCTCGGTGCTCGTTACCGTGGGCGACATCGCCGACCCGCTTCTCGACGCGATCCGCGACCGAATGTCCAGGCTGGTGGTGGGAGACGGTGCGGATCCCGATTCCGAGATGGGCCCCCTCGTGACGGCCGAGCATCGCGGTCGAGTCGCCGACTACATCGCCCAGGGCGCATCTGCGGGCGCCTCGGTTCTTGTCGATGGACGGGACAAGGAGTTCGACAGCAACGGCTACTTCCTGGCACCGACCCTGATCGACCGCGTCACCACGGACATGTCGGTGTACACGGACGAGATTTTCGGCCCCGTGTTGAGCGTTGTTCGCACCGACTCGTACGATGACGCTGTCCAACTCATACGGGACAACCGCTGGGGAAACGGCGCAGCGATCTTCACTCGCGACGGCGGCACCGCAAGGGCGTTTCAGGACGATGTGGAGGCCGGCATGGTCGGCATCAACGTGCCGATTCCCGTGCCGGTGGGGTATCACAGCTTCGGCGGCTGGAACGATTCGCTATTCGGGGACACCAGCATGTACGGGCCCGAGGGCGTGCGTTTCTTCACCCGACCGAAGGTGGTCACTTCCCGCTGGCCCGCCCCGGCCGACAGTTCGGTCGACCTTCGGTTTCCGCGAGGCGGTTAGCGGTACAAGGACTCGGGGCGCAAATGGCCCGGCGTTCGTGACGGGCGTTCTACGCCGCCACTTCCCAGTACGCGGTCGGGGGTCGGATCGCCAACTGCCTGCGAACCTCATCGATGGGCAGCGCGAGCAGTGCCTCCCAGTCCTCTCCCGGCAGCCACGAGGCATGCAGCCCGGAACGGAATCCTTGCCAGATCGCCCGTAGGGCGCGGATGCCGAGGGCCTTGTACAGGTTCCACCCTCCCGTCAGCACGATCATGCCGATGCCGCGGTTGCGCGTCTGCGCGTAGGTGAAACCGAGCAGGCACGCCTCGCCCAGCTCGTCGCGACCGTATTGCGTCAGTGTGTGCCAGATGTCGTGCTGGTCACGCAATCGCTTGGCGTAGCGCTGCACGCCCGGGGACATCTCGTCATACAGAGCGCCGCCCTGGGACATGCTGGCGTCGACCAGGCCATCGGCGGAGAGACGCTCGGCGTAGATGAAGTCGTAGTAGGTGCGCCCTAGCGTTCCGGAGGGAAGCCCCTCCAGGCGTTCCCGATCGCGCATGGTGTCGAGGAGGTCGATCTCCTTCTCCAGTACCCGGCGGCCCGTCTCCCGGGCAGCGAAGCGCTTGATGCCTTTTCGCAGCGACGGTCCCGAAGCGGCGCGGATGACCTCGAACACCTTCGATGTGTCTTCGGGGTCAGCGATCAGTTGCCTTAGCTGACGGAGGGCGACGATGGGGTGAATTCGACGTGTTGCCACCATTGTTTTACTCGCTTCGACCATGTGTGTGAGGATATTCGAACGATGAGGTGCAGGTCACCCAATAACCCTAACCAGGCACAGGGATTCGCGATTGCATCCTACCCAAAATGGGGTTTAACATGCCCGGAATGGGCACTTTAATGACAGACACTTCACGCCCGGCGCGTCGCAAGACGTTGGCGGAGCAACTTCACCAGCGGACGAGCCTTGCCGATGCGCTTTTTACCACGACCCAGCAACGTGTTCTGTCGCTTTTGTTCGGTCAACCGTCACGGAGTTTCTTTGCGAGCGAGTTGATCGAACTGACCGGATCCGGATCGGGCGCCGTGCAGCGCGAACTCCGACGCTTGGCCTCCAGCGGTTTGGTTACGGTGACTCGAGTCGGCAAACAGAAGCACCATCAGGCCAATCCCGATTCGCCGGTTTTCGAAGAACTGCGTGATTTGGTGATCAAGACGGTTGCAATGTACGAACCGATTCGCCAAGCGCTTGAACCGCTTGCCCACAGGATCGCATTGGCTTTGATGTACGGGTCGATCGCAAAGGGCACCGATACCGCAGCGAGTGACATAGATCTGTTGGTCGTCTCGGACCAGTTGATGCTCGAGGACATTTACCTGGCGCTGGCGCCCGTGGAGACGAAGTTGCAACGCAGGTTCGCGCCGACCTTGTATACGACAACTGAGTTTCGCGAAAGAAAGGCGGCCGGAACTGCTTTCCTCACGCGTGTATTGGCGGATCAGCACTTGGTTTTGATCGGTACGAAAGATGAGCCATCCGCAGCTCGATAACCTGGTCCGCATAGGCCAGTTGCATACCGAGCCGGCCGTCGCGAGTGAACTACGGGGATTGGTGCGCTCGGGTATCCGACGCTTGGACGACGCTGGGCACGAAACGCTGAGCCTGGCTCGCCCGCGCTAACGAAGGGTTGCAGACTGGGCGCGCGGCCGAAGTCGCAGCTTGAGAAGCCGAGTCGACATCATGGTGATCGGGGTCTCAATAGGGATTCGACGGCGCGATGTTCCAAGCCTTGAGCGTGTGTACTCGGACATCACCGCCGGTGGAAAACAGGCGCACGCCGACGCTGTCCCGACGCGACGGAAAGACGCGCCGACCGATCGCCTGGCGGCTGTTGGCGAAGACCTCAACTACGGATCGGTCGACGAAGATCCTCAACTTCAGCCGCTCGCCGTCCCTTAGCTCGAACGGAGCCGCCTCGACGGCTCCGGGCACGTCCTCGGGACTGGATCGGCGCGTATCGACCTTCAGCAGATTCTCTTTTGCGTCAAGGAAAATCGACGTCTCTTCCTGTCCGTCCGGCGAAGTGCGCACCTTGACGCCATACGTTGATGCGCCGGTGCCCTCGATCTCGAGCTGCAACTCGAGGGTGTCGCCGGCGACGCCGTCCACGACCAGGTCCGTGCCCGATCGGGTCGTGAAGGGGCCCATCCTGCGAGCGCCGTAGCGCAGCGCTTCAATTTCCTCGGGCACATCCATGCGGAGTCGACCGTCATCGCCGAGGGACAACACCCGCGGCAAGCTCATGGTGCCGGACCAGCCGTACTTCGGACGCACGCCGAACCGGATCCCGTCGAGAATCCAGGCCCACATGATTCGCCGGCCCTTGTCGTCCACCAGGCTTTCCGGCGCGAAGAACGTGTTGTCGACCCAGCTCATCTGGGCATGGGACTCGGGGAAGAACTTCTCGTCTCGCCAGTCGCCGACGTAGTAGCGGCAGCCAAGGCGATGGCTAATGCAGAGAAGCACGTGCCGGTCGCCCAGCCTGAAGAGGTCCGGACAGGACACGTCCTCGTCGAGCGCTACACCGGGTACCCCGTGGGCAAACAGGTCGCCCACGTACTTCCACTCGCCTTCGAGGGCGGGGGACTTCGCGACGCCCGGCCGCTTGCCGCCGAAGATGGCGTAGTAGGTGTCGCC
>CAZFGB010000033.1:0-8094 GCA_964518405.1 uncultured Pseudomonadales bacterium
CTCCTACCTCACCGGTCGCCGGATCGCCGACGCGCAGATGGACGCCCTGTCCATCAGGCGCGACGCCTTCCACGGCGAGTGGAACTACAGCCTCCTGCCAAGATGACAAAAACGAATAGGTTATTTTGGCTGAACGCCTAAGGTGCCAGATCCCCGACGCTCAGCTCTCCCTCACGGGTCTGCCCGCCCCGCTCCGCAAGGAAAGCCGTCATGAGTTTCCCGCGAGCGGGATATTTGAGCGTCTCCGCGAAGAGCAGAAGTTCGTGTTTGAGCGCATCGTCCTGGGACATGGCGAGCGCATTCGATACGCACTGCTTGGCCACTGCCACCTCGACCGTCGCGAAGCTCGCGATCCGATGCGCAAGCCCGTCGACGTGGGCCGACAGAGCCTCCCTGGACGGCCGCAATCGCGCGCTCGAGATGATCCTTGGCGGGGTCTGTCCGAGGAAAAAAGGCGACGGCGCTGGATACGATATCGCGAGCTTTTCTCCTGAGGGCCGAAACCGCCTGATCGAAGCCGATCGCGGCAAGCCTACGAACGACGCGAGGGAGGGCTCTTGGCCCGTCGTCTACAATCCCTGCATCCCATCTACACGGAGAATTGCATGACGACAGACTCGGACTTGGTCCCTTCGACGCCTAGGGATGTTCGCATCGGCGCCACCGATCCTGCGGATGTCGCGTTTCCGCTGCGCTGGGGCATCATCGGCGCCGGAAAGATCTCGGCGCAATGGGTCATGTGTCTGCACGCGTGCGCGGGTGCCACGGTGGCCGCCATCGCCGCGCGTTCGGTGGACCGCGCACGTGAGTTTGCCCGGAAATATGGCGTCGCTTCGGCATACGGCAGCTACGCCGAGATGGTGGCATCGCCGGAGGTCGATATCGTCTACGTCGGCACCATCGACCGACTGCACAAAGAGCACGCCATTCTCGCCATCGAGGCCGGCAAGCACGTGTTGTGCGAAAAGAACCTGGCCGAGACCGCGGCCGACGCCCGAGCCATGTACGCGGCCGCGGAGGAGCATGACGTCATGCTGCAAGACGCCGTCTGGACGCGCTTCTTCCCCGCCGTGGAGCACGCGCGAACGTTGATCGAAGCGAACGCCATCGGCGAGGTCGTACTCGTGCAATCCGATTTCGGCGGTGTGATTTACGCTGTCCAGGCCGCCCCGTTGGCCTTTGGTTCCGATGCGACGCCGACGGCAGTCACCGTCGCGGGCCTGAAACCCGGCGGCGCCATCGTCGAGTACGGTCCCGACAAGTGCGCGGTGCTGACGTTTCCCTCGATGCCATCCGAATTCGTGGAAACAACCGAGATCATCGGTCGCGAGGGCCGCATCACGCTGGAACAGCCAGCGCATGCCCCAACGACCATCACCGTCCGCATACCTCCTCCCGGAACCGTTCCGTCGCGTTATATGACCGCCAATGTCCCCGCCCCGGCGCACCGTTTCGAGTACCCGTTGCCGGCGGCGGTGAGCCTCCCCGATCTGGCCTATCCGAACCAGCAGGGATTCCTGTACCAGGCCGAGGCGGTGCATCGCTGCCTGGCCGCCGGCCTGCGGCAGTGTCCGCAATACGACAAGCAGGAGTCCCTGCACACGCTCGATATCCTGGACGAGATCGACGCGCGGCGGGCCAGCGGCTAGTGTTCCGTCAAGTCTAAAGATGCGAGTGTAGCTGCGACGGATTTTTGGTTCCTGGCGAGGCGCGACGACGCCGTGTGGCAGGCACCACACAAGGAGGAGCAACGGAGCCTTCAGCCGGGGAGCGCGAGGGGTACCCCTCGCATGAAGACCACCAGGGGGCAAAAAGACCCGCAGATAACCGCAGATTTGGGCTTGACGGAGCACTAGGCCCCTCGGAACGGAGATCAAGGCCGTCGCGTACTTCCATGGCACTTTGCTTGTTCCGCATCAATATGTCACGTCTGGATCGCCGGCAATCACCCGACATAATCAGAACGTCCTAAAAACTCAGAGATCCGCCAAGTCCACCGCCATGCCGGTGCGCGCCGACTCGTAGATGCCAAACAGGACCTTCATCGAACCGAGGATGTCCCTGCCGCTGCTGATCGGCTCTTTCCCCTCCTGGCAGCACTCGGCGAAATGGAGAATCTCGTTGGTGAAGCAGTCGCTACTGGGTAACCCCCAGTTGCCGGGGGCAAGCTGGTGGTAGTAGCCCATGATGTCTTCCATCCCCTTCAACTGCCTTACCGGGTCGCGGCGATGCAGCACCGGTTCGGTTCCAGGTTCGTCACGCTCCGGCGACGAGACCACGACGGGGCCGAAATGGTCGCCGCGATAGATCGGAAATACCGGAAGGGAATGCAGGGCGCCCTTGTCCCCAAGGAGCGTGTACTGTTGGCTCACCGGTCCCCGCACCGCGCACCAGAGGCAGAGCACCGTTCCCACGGCGCCGTTTTCGAACTCGAGCGTGGCGCAGAGAATGTCCTCGGCACCGTTCACGAGTCGGGACGAGACTGTCCTCGTGACACCATTGACTCGCTTCACATCCCCGACGAGGTGCCTCACCAGGTCCACTTCGTGAATCGTGTTGGTCATGCCGATGCCGCCGCCGGCATTGCCATCGAGCATCCAGTGCCCGTCGCGCAGCCTCCCGATGGCGTTCATGAGGATGTCGATGCGCGCCGCCCGGATCGTTCCGAGTTCCCCGGCCTTCAAGAGTTGCCGCACCGCCTCTGTCGACGGCGAGAAGCGCAGCATGTGGGCGATCATGAGGGTCACGCCCGCCTTGTCGGCGGCGGCGATCATGTCGCGGCATTCCTGCATGTTGTTGCCCATCGGCTTTTCGACCAGGGCATGTTTGCCGGCCTCGGCCGCTGCGATCACGATCGGCGCATGGGTGTGGTGGCTGGTGCAAATGTCGACAGCGTCGATATCCGCTTCCCGCAGCATCTGCTCGTAGTCGAGATAGATGTCATCGACGCCGGCTTCCCTGGCGCGTTGCTGTGCCGCCTCTTCGACGATGTCGCAGACCGCGGTCAGCTTTACGTTGTCCGGAAAATGCTCGTAAACCGGCAGGTGCGCCCGGGATATTCCGCCCGTTCCGATCAGCCCGATCTTGAATGGTTCCGACATTGTTCGCTCCTTATCTGTTAGGCGCTCGCGCTCGGCCGCGCCGACACCTCCGCGTGCCAGCGCGCCACGTTCTCGCAGTCCTCGGGCACCGGAACACGCGCAGCCACCGAGGCGAAGTCGACGGCGCAGAGGGCCGTGATGTCCGCGATGGTGAACTCTTCTCCGGCGACGTATCTGGATTGGCCGAGATGCGCGTTCAGCCTGTTGTAGAAGCGCAACAGCGACGCCTGGCCACGTTCGACCAGCGCGGGGATGGCGTCCACCTCGCCGACATTCCCGCCGAGTCCCCGCTTCGAGAACCTTGGGAAAGCGTTTCGAAACGTCTCGGCGGCACTCAGGAGTCCTTCGAACTCCATGTGGCGCTGGCGCGACTCGATCTGCGCCTTGCTCACCGCATCCGTGCCCATCAACGGAGGCTCCGGCCGCGTTTCCTCGAGGTAGCGGCAGATGGCGACCGATTCGTCGAGGACCGTCCCGTCGTCCAGCACCAGCGTCGGCAAGAGGCCGCGGGGATTCACGGCGAGGAAGTCGTCGCTCAAGTTGTCTCCCATGACGATGTTGAGTTGCTCGGTCTCGCAGGAGATGCCCTTCTCCGCCATGAAGATGCGGACGCGGCGCGGGTTCGGCGCCTGCTCGCAGTCGTATAGCTTCATCGGTCTGCCCCTCGTGAATGCCTGTGCCTGAAACGGGGCGGCAGACTATCACACGAGCACCGCCGAAAACGCCGCGCTACGGCCCGGATCGAGCGAACCTGAAGGGCTTCTCCTGCGGGGGGTAACAGAAGCCGATGTCCGCGCATCCCTGGTACCCGATTTCCACCTCGATATCGTTGTCGGTCCGGCGCAGGACCGGCACGCGTACGGTGACCTCCCCGTAGTACACCTCCACGTCGCCGAAGAACTGGTCGGTCTTGGGTTCGCCGTCGGGGATGATCGGGGTCCCGAGCGCGCCGTCGCCGTCAGAGAAACTGAACCGGTGCCGGTACAGGTAGTAACCGTCGGTCATGCGCCAGGTAGCGACCAGGAAACCGTCTTCCGAAAGCTCCGCCGACAGGTCGAAGGCTTCGTCGACGGTCAGGATTTCCCGCGGCTCCAGTCTTGCGCCAATCGGGTCCGGGCCCGTTTTCAGTTCCGTCGCCGCGTGCGCCGCTGGCCAGGCCAGGACGCAGGACAGAAATAGAACCGCTTGAGTAAAGCGCATCGGCATGCATTCCAATATGACACCGCCAGGGCGCCAATTGAAGTGTTCTGCGGACCGCTATATGTTCCGGTTCGTCCCCCAAACGAGATCGTCGTTGAATCGATCCGCCCTTCTTCGCCCGTTGCTGCCGCTGTTGCTCGCCGCGACGCTGGCCAGTTGCCAGCAGCAGCAGACGGAGGAAGTCGTCGACGGAACTCCATCGCCTCACGTCGAGGTCCCGGACGTAAATCCGCTCCTTGACCGCGCGGAAGCGGCCTTCGCGGATGAGCAGTTGCTTGGCGGTCCCGATCACGCGCACGCCCTTTATCTCTCGGTGCTCCAGATCGAACCCGACAACGCGGACGCCCTGTATGGCATCGAGCGCATCACCGAGGAGTTCATCCAGCGGGCGCGAACCGCCATCCGCCGGGAGCGCTGGACGGTCGCGCGGCTCCTGCTTGAACAGGCCGCCAGGGCAGACGGCGACCATCCGTCCCTGCCCTCCGCGAACGCCCAGCTACGGCAGTTGCGCGACGCCGAACGCCTGCAGCTGGACCTGTCCCGCGACAATGTTCGCGCGCGGGGCCGAGCGTCGGCCGACGCATTGGCCGCCTTCGGTGTCCACGCGCGCAAGCGCAACGCACACGTTATCATCCGCGCGGGATCCGACGTCGAAGGGCGTTGGGTATATGCGCAGCTGAATGATGCGCCCGGCGATGCGCGAATCCGCGGCGAGATAGAGATCGGCTACCCCCCGCGCGTGGTCATTTTTGTCCTGCCCGAAACCGCGCCCTGACGCGTTCGCTCTTCAAGGAGAAACAAGTGAACTGGAAATTCTGGCAGGCCGGCCCGGAGACGGGTGCGCCGGCCGGCTGGATTGTCCGCGGCGCGGGCATTGTCGTTGTCGGTTACCTCCTCGTCGTCACGTTTTTCTGGTGGTGGTGGGATACCAAACCGGACTCTTTCGATGTGATCGAGGTGGCGCGCCAGTCCGCGCAGGCCTCGGGGGAAGACCTCGTCACCGGCGCCATCACGACCTCCACCCTCATACACATGGGCGAGATCCTGCTCGACAAGCCCGGCGGGTACCTTTCCAACGACCTGTTCCCGCCCGGCGTGTGGATGGACAACGTGCCGAACTGGGAATTCGGCGTCGTTGTGCAGGTCCGTGACATGAGCCGGGTCATGCGGGCCGATCTCAGCCGCTCGCAGAGCCAGTCCACCGAGGATCCCGACCTCTCGCTCGCGGAAGGCAAGTTCTTTTTCGACAACTCGAGCTGGATATTCCCGCGCACCGAAGACGAATACCGCGACGGGATCGACCACCTCAAGGGCTACAAGGGGCGGCTGAGCGATGCGGAGCGCCCCGAGGCGCAGTTCTACGCCCGCGCGGACAACCTGCGTGCCTGGTTGACCGCGGTCGAGACGCGGCTCGGCAGCCTGTCGCAGCGTCTCTCCGCAAGCGTCGGGAAACGGCAGCTCGATGTCGGCCTTGCCGGGGACCGCGCGGCGGTGCAGTCGACCCCAACGCCATCCGACGCGCCGATGAAGACAAGCTGGTTCGAGATCGACGACATCTTCTACGAAGCGCGCGGACAGGCCTGGGCGCTGCTGCACCTGCTGCGCGCCGTGGAGCGCGATTTCGCCGAGGTGCTGGACGATAAGAACGCGCGCGTCAGCCTGCTGCAGATCGTGCGAGAGCTCGAAGGCACCCAGAAAGCCGTCTGGAGCCCCGTGATCCTGAACGGCACGGGTTTCGGTCTCACCGCGAACCATTCGCTCGTCATGGCGTCCTACATTTCCCGCGCCAACGCGGCGATCATCGACCTGCGCGTGCTGTTGGCACAGGGGTGATCGCTGCGCCAATGTTGCGGCGCGGGCCTCGGGCGCGCGGACAGGTACATGATCAACCTTGCCTTGTGTGAACTTCAGTGCTATAAGCTGATTTGTTTTACCAAGAAAACCAAGTATATATAGGATGAACGTGAAAGTGGCCGACGAGGTTTGGATCGCCGCCGCCCTCCTCCATCGCAACCATACGGACAGGGAAGACTTCACCGTCCGCGAGATCGTTGAGCAAGCCGAGTCCGAGCGTGTAGTCGGCACGCCGTTGCGTGCTGGCGTCCAGGTGCACGCGTATCTTCACTGCGTCGCCAACAAGCCACCGAATCCTGGTCGTTATCGGATGCTGATAGAAACCTCGAAGGGGCGCCGGCGCCTCTACAGACCGGGCGACCCGTGCCATCGCAACCGTAGCACCGGCAAAAATCTACCGAAGGAACACGAGATTCCACCGGCCTACAGGAAGTTGCTCGCTTGGTATCGCAGTGAGTACGCCACTAACCACGACGAGACCACTGCGGACCCCATCCTGTCCCTCCGCGGCCTCGGCAAGCAAATCTGGAGCGACGAGGAAGCTGACCAATATGTAGAACGCCTCCGGGAAGGATGGCGGTGAGCAGGATATTTCTGGGACACCAATCTGTTCGTATACCTTCTCGAAGCAGAAGGCGAGCGGGCCGAACGGGTGGCTGCCTTGCGACACCGAATGAACGAACGCCAGGATGAGTTGCTCACTTCGGCGCTTACACTCGGAGAGGTTCTTGTGAAGCCATTCGAGTCCGGCGACGACGATCTGGTGCAGCGCTACGAGGAACTCATCACAACGGGTGCTACAGTGGTGCCATTCGATGCGAGTGTCGCGCCCCGATTCGCGAATATCCGCCAAGACCGATCAATCCGTGCGCCGGATGCCATACAACTCGCGTGCGCTTCGGTAGCAAAAACGGACTTGTTCGTTACGAACGATGACCGTCTGACCAGGAAAAACGTCGAAGGGATCCAGTTCATCCAATCCCTCGACAAGGCCGTGCTGTAGCGCACGCGGATTGCAGACCGCCGGCAACCCCAAGCACGCCGGCCGCCAATCGTGGACGCTTCCGTTCGAAACTGAGGCTTACGGGTATCTCGCGCTTGTTCGAGATTTCGCCTTCGGTATCATGCGCGCCCAATCGACCCTTTGCGATTTACCGTGCGCCCGAGCGGCGCGACGTTCTCGGTTCGCCATCGGCGTGTGCGGCACCGCCCCGAGCGGGTGGGCCGCCAGGGGTCCATCACAAAGAGGCTACTTGTAAGGGGACCCATGCTGGAGCAAACCATCCTTCCGCCCGTACTCGGCCTTGTCGGGCTTGCCTGCGCCTTCATCGTCTATGCGCTGGTCAAGCGCTATGCCGAAGGCGAGGACAACGTCCGAAAAATAGCCGATCAGATCCACTCCGGCGCCATGGTGTTCATGCGCCGGGAGTACCTGATGCTGGCGCTTTTCGCCGGGGTTCTCCTCATCATCCTGTTCGCCTCCCCCGGCCTCGGTCCTTCGACCGCTGTCGCTTTCGTTCTCGGCGCCTTGTCTTCCGCCGGCGCCGGATGGATCGGCATGTACACGGCGACCAAGGCCAACGTGCGAACCACCACGGCCGCGCATACGCAGGGCGCGCCGGAGGCGCTCTCCGTCGCGTTTTTCGGCGGCTCCATCATGGGGCTGGCGGTGGCTTCGCTCGGCCTCCTCGGCCTGGGCCTCGCCTACTACTTCTTCGGCGGCGATCCGCATACGGCGCACCACATACACGGTTTCGGCATGGGCGCCTCCAGCGTCGCGCTGTTCTCCCGGGTCGGCGGCGGCATCTACACCAAGAGCGCCGACGTTGGCGCCGACCTGGTGGGCAAGGTCGAGGCCGGCATTCCCGAGGACGACCCGCGCAAGCCCGGGGTGATCGCCGACAACGTGGGCGACAACGTGGGCGACGTGGCCGGCATG
>CAZFGB010000034.1:0-9088 GCA_964518405.1 uncultured Pseudomonadales bacterium
AGGTGCGCGGCGGGCGCTGCCGCTCAAGCGCCACTCGGGCTAAGTGCCGGATGCATAACGGCTTTCCTTCCCCGAACGCTTGAGCACCCAGGAAGCGAATCATCGACGCCCTTCGGCGCTTGGGATTCACACCTGAGCGCAGTTCCTCTGCGGGGTGTGCCAAGCGCGCGCCTGTCCTACATTCCCGTGCGTTTTCGGCGACATCAGCCGACAGGCGCTTGCCGGAGCGAGTTGATGCTCCGGGGACACAGGGCTATCGCCTTGAATTGGTGGGAATTCCCGTCCACCGGATGCTCTGGGGACACTGCAGCCTTTAGGATATTGCCTATCCGTATGCTCTCGGAACACTGGCCAATCACGCCTTTCCAGCCAATGGCTGCATTCACTTGGGCTCCATGCGGCATCGATCAGCGCGTGCTTATGAGCGCAATTGGCTGCTCCAATCGAGTCTCCCCGAGCACCGAACATCCCATGGCGTGCCTCGCGCAGTCCAGCAGTCCACACCGAGTTTCACTCCTGCCTGGATACGCAGGAAATTGCTCGCCATCCCGTCGCGTGTTCCGCATACTCGCGTGCTCAATTCCAGCCGTTACCGCTGATTCCTCCTTGAGTGTTCAGGGTACAGTGTGCCGCCCCAATGACCCGAACGACGTACTTTGCACACAGCCACGAGTCGCTCGAACCGGAACGCTGGCACCGTTTGTCCCGGCACCTTGAGAACACCGGGGAGCGCGCAGCGGCATTCCTCGATGCGGTTGGAGCCGGAAACCTTGGTCGGACCGTTGGCGTTATGCACGACCTCGGAAAGTACTCCCTCGAATTTCAGCAGCGACTCGCGGGAAAAGCCGCCCGTGTCGACCATTCCACTGCGGGCGCCCAAGCCGCACTGAAGCGGTATCCGGGTCCGCTGGGCAAGATCGTCGCCTACTGCGTGGCCGGCCATCACGCGGGTCTGGCCAACGGCGTGAACGGCGAGAAGATCGGCGCCCTGGCCGATCGTCTTGCGGCTTCGCCGCCACCGTTGGATCCCGTCTGGGAGACCGAGGTTGCGCTGCCGGAACTTCAGCCGCCAACCATCAAGCCGCGCGATGCAAGTTACGCGGGTTTCAGCGCGTCGTTCCTGATCCGCATGGTGTTCTCCGCGCTGGTCGATGCCGACTATCTCGACACCGAGGCATGGTTTTCCGGGGTGGATGGACGCTCGTCTCCGCGTGGCAACTGGCCAGGGCTCGATCGACTTCTGGAGCGCCTCGACTCGCATTTGATCGAGCTGTCCGCCCGCGCGGCACCCTCCGACGTGAACCGCCTGCGACAGCAAGTGCTTACTCACGCGCGGGCAGTAGCGGGTCAACGGCCTGGGCTTTTCACCCTGACCGTGCCGACCGGTGGAGGCAAGACGCTCAGTTCACTTGCGTTCGCGCTCGAACATGCGGTCCGCCACGGACAGCAACGGGTCATTTATGTCATTCCCTTTACCAGCATCGTCGAACAGACCGCCGCCGTATTCCGTCATGCGTTGCGCGACGGTCCACTTGACCCCGCGGACTTCGTGCTTGAGCACCATAGCGCGTTCGACGAGGATCGCATCGGCGAGCGCGAGGCACGGGACAAACTGCGTCTGGCCATGGAGAACTGGGACGCGCCGATTGTCGTAACGACGGCCGTGCAATTCTTCGAATCCTTGTTCGCCAACCGTCCGTCGAGGTGTCGGAAGCTCCACAACATCGCCAACAGTGTCGTCATTCTCGACGAGGCGCAGACCCTGCCGCTGAACTTGCTCATGCCGTGCGTGAGCGCAATGGACGAGCTTGCGAGAAACTGGCGTTCGAGCATCGTACTTTGCACGGCCACGCAACCGGCCCTACAGGCGCGCCACGGCTTCAATGGCGGGCTCGATGACGTCCGGGAAATCGCGCCCGATCCCAAGCGTCTCTACCGGCATCTCAGGCGTACGCGGATCCGCCATGCGGGTACGCTGGACGACGCGCAACTCCGGGAACGGCTGCTTCGCTCCCATCAGACGCTGTGCATCGTCAATACGCGCCGCCATGCCCGGGAGTTGTTCGAGGCCCTTGGTTCAACCCCGGGATCGTTTCACCTCACCACCGCGATGTGCGCGAGGCACCGAAGCGACGTGTTGAGCGACATACGCGAGCGCCTCGAAGGAGGTCGTCCCGTTCGGCTGGTCGCGACTTCGTTGATCGAGGCGGGTGTGGACGTGGACTTCGAGACCGTGTTTCGCGCCGAGGCGGGACTGGAATCCATTATCCAGGCGGCCGGACGCTGCAACCGCGAGGGCCGGTCCGGGATGGGCGACGTCTACGTGTTCGAACCAGCGCCCGGCCCGGGCCGCGCGCCCAGCCCGGAACTCGCGCAGTTCGCTTCCGCCGCCCGTTCGGTGCTGCGCCGCCACGAGGATCCTCAATCGCTGGCGGCCGTCACCGACTACTTCCGCGAGGTGTACTGGATCAAGGGACCGGAACTGGACG
Organism: uncultured Pseudomonadales bacterium; assembly: GCA_964518405.1. Classification (GTDB taxonomy): domain Bacteria; phylum Pseudomonadota; class Gammaproteobacteria; order Pseudomonadales; family Azotimanducaceae; genus VXNE01. The sequence continues at coordinate 2,490 of CAZFGB010000034.1, forward strand.
CGCACCGAGTTCTTGCCCGGCTGAATGAGCGGCGAGCGACCCTGGATTTCCCGTTTGAGACAATTGCCCGTCAGTTTCGTCTCATCAGTTCGGACATGTTGCCCGTGATCGTTCCGTACGCAGGTCGTTCCGACAGAGACCGGATCGTCTCGCGGCTGCTCGAGGAGTTACGCTGGGTCGAGCGCCCGGGTCGCATCGCTCGCCTACTTCAGCCGTATGTTGTGCCAGTGCCGCGCCGCGTTCGTGATCGGCTGCTCGCCGCCGGAGCGGTCAGCGTCATTCGTGCCGACGACTTCGCGGAGCAATTCGTTGTCCTGATCAATCCGGACCTTTACCGACACGACACCGGACTTATCTGGCATGATCCCGAATACCTCTCCGCCGAGTCGCTCGTGTATTGATGTTCGTTTCCTCTCCTCGCAGTATCCGCGCCAAGGTCCTTGCCTCAGTCGACGATAGAAAGCATGGGATATCCACGGATTGCTCGATTCCCGCTTTGCGTTCTCATGGTTACCGTTGGATCCATTCAGCATCCCTTTCGGCAATGGGACAGAGGAGCGTCGCATGACGTATGGCGTACGGCTGCACGTTTGGGGCGACTACGCCTGTTTCACCCGACCGGAAATGAAGGTGGAACGTGTCTCCTACGACGTGATGACACCTTCGGCCGCGCGCGGCATCCTCGAGGCCATTCACTGGCGGCCCGCCATCCGGTGGGTCATAGACCGCATCCATGTTCTGAAGCCGATCCGGTTCGAGACGCTTCGCCGCAACGAGCTGGGCAAGAAAATTCCGACCCGCAGCGTCACCGCCGCAATGAACGCGGGCAGCACGGACGAACTTCACGTCATAATCGAAAACGAGCGGCAACAACGAGCCACGATACTGCTGCGGGATGTCGCCTATCTGATCGAAGCGCACTTCGAGTTGACCGCGCGGGCCGAGTCCGATGACACCGAGGCGAAGCATTTCTCCATGTTCAACCGGCGCGCCGCCAAGGGGCAGTGCTTTCATCGGCCGTACCTGGGCACGCGGGAATTTGCAGCCGACTTTGCACTTGTCACCGATTCTGTGCCGGAATCGTCGCTGCCTTCCGATCAACGCGACCGCGATCTTGGTTGGATGCTCCACGATCTCGACTTCGAGAATGATCGCACGCCCCTGTTTTTCCGCGCCGTCCTGCAGCACGGCATCATTCGCGTGCCGGCAATCGGCGGCGGGCAGGTGGCGTCATGACCGTCCTGCAGGCGCTTGCACGCCATCATGAACGGCTCGTCCGCGTTGGCGAAGCCCCGTCCTTCGGATTTTCCCGCGCACCCATCTCATATGCTCTCGCGATATCGCCCGAAGGATCGCTGGTGGACGTTGCGCCTTTGCTCGATACCTCCGGCAGAACGCCACGTCCCACCCCGTACGAAGTGCCGCAACCCGTCAAGCGCACGTCCGGCGTCGCATCCAATTTTCTCTGGGACAAGACCGCCTATGTGCTTGGAGTCAAGCGCGATCCGACAACCAGGCAGCCCGCGCCCGCGCCTCGCGAGCACGCCGCCTTCGTGAAACTGCATGCGGACCTGCTTGCGGAAACGGACGATGCCGCGCTACAAGCCCTACGCCGCTTTCTCGATCAATGGACTGCCGACAGCTACGCCTGCCTTCCGAATGCGGACGGCATGCTGGACCAGAACATCGTGTTTCGGCTCGACGGGGAGCTATCCTTCATCCACAAGCGCCCGGAGGCACGTGATATTTGGATTCGCCATTTGTCCGAACAACAAGGCGCCGAAGGCTTGTGCCTGGTCAACGGCTCCACAGATTCGCTCGCCCGTTTGCACGCTCCGATCAAAGGAGTAAGGGGAGCGCAGTCATCCGGAGCTGCGGTTGTCTCGTTCAATCTGGACGCGTTCGAATCGTTTGGCAAGAAGCAGGGAGCCAATGCGCCGATTTCAGAGCAGGCGGCATTCGCTTACGCAACGGCCCTTAACGCACTGCTGGCGCGAGACAGCCGACGGCGCATCCAGATCGGCGACGCGACCACGGTATTCTGGGCTGAGGCGACCGGCGGCGACGACGCTGCCAACGCGGCCGAGGAACTCTTCGCGATGCTTGCGGAACCGCCAACCGCTACGGGGGAAGAAGCCACGATCGCCGACACATTGTCGGCCATCGGTTCGGGCCGCCCGCTCGCCGACGCCGTTCCAGGTGTCGATGAACAGACCCGTTTTCATGTACTGGGACTGTCGCCAAACGCCGCACGCCTGTCCATCCGCTACTGGCACACGGACACGCTCGGGACCATCGCCCGGCGGATCGTCGAACATTGGCGGGATATGCGCATCGAACCGCTGCCATGGAGAACGCCCCCGGCGGCCTGGCGCGTGCTGATCGAGACCGCACCGCAACGCAAGTCCGACCGCATCCCACCGATATTCGGCGGTGCGTTGATGCGGGCCATCCTTAGCGGTGGCGCCTATCCCCGTTCACTCCTTGCCGCCATCGTCATGCGCATGCGCCAGGACCGCGATATCAACGGCCTGCGCGCTGCGATCTGCAAAGCTTGTCTTGCCCGGGATTACCGCCTGGGACTCACTACGGAGGATGTTCCCGTGAGCCTGAACCCCAATGAAACAAACGTCGCCTACCGCCTGGGACGGCTGTTCGCGGTGTACGAGAAAGTGCAATCGGCGGCGCTCGGCAACGTCAACACGACAATCAAGGATCGCTATTTCGGGGCCGCCTCTGCAACGCCCGCATCGATTTTTCCTCTGCTTGAGCGCACCTCCGGCCATCACCTGGCGACTTTGCGCAAGAACGAGAAAGCAGGTCTGGCGCACTGGTTCGAACGGGAAATCGACGACATTTTCGCGGGCGTGGATACCGCTCTGCCACGCAGCCTCCGTCTTGAGGAACAGGGACGGTTTGCGATTGGTTACCACCATCAACGGGCCAGTCGCCGACGAGGCTCCGCCGATGAAACCACCGATACCCACACCGACGAAGGGGAATGAATCATGACCGCAATCGGCAACCGCTACGATTTTGTTTACCTGTTTGACGTCGCCAACGGCAATCCGAACGGCGACCCCGACGCGGGCAACCTGCCCCGGCTCGACCCGGAAACCAACCAAGGTCTCGTCACCGACGTGTGCCTCAAACGCAAGGTGCGAAACTTCGTTGCCCTGACCAAGGGCGACAGTGCTGGCTACGAAATCTTCGTCAAGGAGCGTGGGATTCTGGAGTTGCAGCAGAAACGGGCCTGGGATGCGGTCCTGCCGGACGCCACCGACAAGGACCGCGAGAAGCTGCCCAAGGACGATCAGAAGGCCCGGGAACTGACCCGCTGGATATGCGCGAATTTCTTCGATGTGCGGGCTTTCGGCGCCGTGATGTCGACCAAGGGCGCCAACTGCGGGCAGGTGCGAGGCCCCGTGCAGTTTGCCTTTGGACGATCCGTCGAACCGATATTGCCGCTTGAGGTTTCCATCACCCGTATGGCCGCCACCACCGCCTCCGATGCGGAATCCAAGGGCGACATCCGCACCATGGGGCGCAAGCACATCGTGCCATACGGGCTTTACCGCGCCCACGGCTACATATCCGCCTGCCTTGCGGGCGACGATACCAAGGGAACGGGCTTTTCCGAGGCGGATCTCGATCTGCTCTGGACCGCGCTCGAATCCATGTTCGATCACGACCGCTCGGCGGCGCGCGGCGAGATGAACGCCCGCCGACTGATCGTATTCAAGCACGACAGTTCGCTCGGCAACGCCGCTGCGCATCGGCTGTTTCAGCGAGTAACGGTCAATCGGGTCCACGACGGCGAGGAAATCGATCCTGCCGAACGCCGCGCCCACGCATTGCCGCCCGCTCGTGCCTACAGCGACTACCGGGTTACTCTCGACAAAACGCAAGTACCAAACGGCATCGAAATCATAGACCGGATTTGATGCCCAGAGATGCATGACCCTAACCCAATCGCTGACGACGAAGACCTAATCCCGATCTCCGCTCTGCAGCACATGCTGTATTGCCCGCGCCAATGCGCGCTGATCCATCTCGAACGGCATTGGGCCGAGAACCGGTATACGGCCGAAGGGCGCATCCTCCACTCGCGCGTCGATTCCGGCGCGACCGAATCTCGACCGTCGACAAGAGTCGAGCGCAGCGTCCCCGTTCGGTCTTTGCGGCTTGGGATCGCTGGCGTCGTTGACGTTGTGGAGATTCACGCCGACGGCAGTCTCTATCCGATCGAGTATAAGCGCGGGCACCCGAAGTCCCACCGGGCCGACGAGGTGCAGCTATGCGCACAGGCGCTTTGCCTCGAGGAGATGCTGGACACCACGGTTCCCGAAGGCGCCTTGTTCTATGGCCGGAGCCGCCGCCGAAAGCCGGTCGAATTCAATCGGGAACTGCGCCAAATCACCGAGCGCGTGGCCGCCGACACCCGCGAGATGATCGCAGCCGGCCGCACGCCACTGCCGGAATACGAACCGCGAAAGTGCGACAACTGCTCGCTCAACGAATTCTGCCAGCCCCGCGCCGTCCGCGCCCAGGATGCGGTTCGCGACTGGCTGCTCACCGCCATCGAGACTTGATCCACACCCAATGCGGCGCCACCTGAATACACTCTACGTGACCACGGAGAACGCGTGGTTGCGCAAAGACGGCGAGAATGCGGTCGTCAGCGTCAATCGCGAGCCGCAGGGGCGGGTGCCGATCCACCTGCTCGGCGGTATCGTCTGTTTCGGCGCCGTTGGAGCAACGCCGCAATTGATCGGCCATTGCGCCCGAAAGGGCGTGAGCCTGTCGTTCTTGAGCCGAAACGGTCGATTCCTGGCCCGTGTGACGGGTCCGGTTTCCGGCAACGTGCAATTGCGGCGAGCCCAGTATCGAAGCGCGGACGATGACGACATAGGCAAAAGTCTTGCGAGAGACTTCGTGCTGGGCAAACTGCTCAATCAGCGCACCGTCGTTCGCCGCGCCCTGCGAGATCATCGAAAAAACATGGACGATGAAGCCCGCGAACGCCTTAACGCCGGTCAGCGCCGCTTGGGCAACGCGGCACGCCGGGCCGCCAACGAGTCGGCCAAGAACGCCCTCCGGGGCATTGAGGGAGAATCCGCCCGAATCTACTACTCCGTATTCGACGACTTGATCCGAAGATCCGATCCGGAATTCAGGTTCGAATCCCGGTCCCGCCGCCCGCCGCTCAACCCGGTCAACGCGCTGTTGTCCTTTCTGTACTCGCTGCTAATGCACGATTGTCGATCCGCGCTGGAAACGGTTGGCCTTGACCCTGCGGTCGGCTTTCTGCACGAAGACCGCCCTGGGCGGCCAAGCCTTGCACTCGACCTCATGGAAGAATTGCGCCCGGTTCTCGCCGACCGGGTCTGCCTGACGCTGATCAATCGCCAGCAGGTTTCGCCGGCCGATTTTACCAGCGCCGTCAGCGGGGCCGTAACGCTGAGCGACGCCGCGCGCAAGACGCTTCTGGTCACCTATCAGGACAGAAAGAGTCGCGAGCTCACCCACGAGTTTCTCGGCGAGAAAACCACGCTCGGGCTCGTGCCGTTCGTGCAGGCCCGGCTGCTCGCAAGGAGGATTCGCGGCGAACTGGACGGCTACCCGCCGTTTATCTGGAGGTAGGCCGGTATGCTCATGCTCATTACATACGACGTCGCCACGAACGATACAGCAGGCAGGCGGCGCCTGCGGCGCGTAGCGCGCTTGTGCCAGGATCATGGGCAGCGTGTTCAGTACTCTGTATTCGAGTGTCAAATCGACCCGGCTCAGTGGACTGTCTTGCGCACCCGACTGATCGAGGAGATCGACGAAGGCGAGGACAGCCTTCGGTTTTACAGGCTGGGGGCGAATTGGCGACCTCGAATCGAGCATGTGGGAACGAAGCCGACCTATGATCCGGATGGTCCGTTGGTGTATTGATGCACGGCGCGAACCCAAAGTGCTCACGTTTCCACCGGGGAGTTCGCGGGCGCTCTAAGTTGTTGAAATCCATACCGTCTGCGCTGGACTCGGTATTCTTTCCAACTGAGCCCTGCGTCGTTTTCGGACGGTTCGCGCAAGTCAGCCTATTTCCTGTTCATGAACAATCGGTTATAACCATGGCGTCGCCCCCCGCGCGGGGGGCGCGGATTGAAACTTATTCACGATTTGTCGTCATAAAAAAATTGCTGTGTCGCCCCCCGCGCGGGGGGCGCGGATTGAAACCGCCAAATACAGCGCCTCACGACAGCGCAAAACCGTCGCCCCCCGCGCGGGGGGCGCGGATTGAAACGTGACGTGCGTGTACTTGCCGAGCTTCAACTGCATACGTCGCCCCCCGCGCGGGGGGCGCGGATTGAAACACTTCGCCGAGTCACACCACTTGCATGACTGGCTGTCGCCCCCCGCGCGCGGGGGGCGCGGATTGAAACGATGAATTGCCAGTTGAAATAGGCCGTCCCGCGAGTCGCCCCCCGCGCGGGGGGCGCGGATTGAAACTTGTACAGGTCCCATCCAGTGGTAATGTGCGCTTTCGTGTCGCCCCCCGCGCGGGGGGCGCGGATTGAAACCTGCTGGGCGTGGGGCTCATGGCCCTGGGC
>CAZFGB010000035.1:0-13397 GCA_964518405.1 uncultured Pseudomonadales bacterium
GACCTTCGTCGAGACCCCGCGTTACACCGGCGCCGTCTACCGCGCGTCCGGCTGGACCCATGTCGGCGCCACCCAGGGACGCGGGCGCTACGACACGAAGAAACTCTACGACAAGCCGAAAAAGGACATCTGGCTGCGGCCCCTGCGCAAGGACTGGAAGCGCATCCTCAACCGCTAGAAACCGCTAGAATCCCGCATCATCACGGGACCAACGAACGCTTACCTCGCGACAACAGCGGGATTCCGATCCGGCGGAGCGCGCCGGCTCTTCGGCGGGGTTTTCCGGGAACCAGTACGCATGGTCGTGCAGTCGCGTTGCGCCGCGTCAGCCAATGTCGAAAACCGTTGCGTCGTTGGCGGAGCACGGGACTCCAATCTATTGAGGTTCCATGCGGTTCGCCAACGCTACGCCTGCGGCAACCGCTTGAGGTCCACACGGTCAACCTTGGCAAGCCGGTGTCCGGCAAGATCGACGACGGCCTGCGCCTGTTCAAGGGGAATGTAGCCGAGCAGTGCCTCGTGGCGACCGTCGGCGGGCTCCATGTCGATGAAAAGCACCTCCGCCAGAACTTGGCGGAAGGACCCGAATCGTAGGAGAACCGGCCCGCAGATTTCGCCGGCGACGACCGCCTGGTTGGCCGTTTCGACGTTCACGGTATCGTAGACCGTGAGTTCGCCGAGGCGAGGCCGCCAGGCGTTCGGCAAGGTGAGATAGGCCGCGCCAGTGTCGACCAGGACATCGCAGATTATCCGGCAACTGGGGTCCGTGCCATTTTCGATAGTTGCTTCGACGACTATTCGACCCATGTGAGTTTTGCGGCTCGGAGATTGACGGTTGGAGAGCTTACAGCTTGGCAGGTGTCCGGTCACGCGGGTGTGCAGAGGAGCGTCGCGCGATGGACGGCGGCGATGGCGATGAGCATAGCAGCTACGGGAATATCTAGGCTTCGACGGCGAGCGGTACGAGTAGCTTGGCGGGGCAATTCGCAGCGCCTCGGCGTAATCTAGACATCGAAGCGCTCGGATGAGCCGCTGCAGGATGCGTTCGCCGGTTTCGCGGCACCCGCTCTGCAAATTTGCCGCAGATAGGGTCGCAGTCGCCGGAACCCCCACGTTCAACCGCTCTTTTGACGATATTGAGAGTGTACTTGGACAAATTTGCCTTCCGTGAAAGTCACGCCTTCGATTTCCAAACGCTCCCGTTGGCTAGTTCCCCAAGTGCGGATACGCAACTTCGAATCAACGACACGCCACCACGGAAAGTCGTCGTTTCGCTGTTCCTCGGCCTTGATGGCCGAGGCTACGGCTCGCCCGTTGCTTGGCTTGCCATATACCAATCGGGCAATGTCGCCGTAGGTGCTTACACATCCGCTGGGGATGTCCTTGACGTGTTGGAGGATGTCCCTTACGCGCGCTTTGCGATCTTCCTTCGTAACCATGTCGGAATCCTAACATCACAGACGAGAATCACGCCGCCTACCGATGCTCCTGAAGTGCGGTTGCGTGAGCTTCGGGGTTGGCTAATCGGAGTCGAGAGTCAGTACGCATTCGTTCATAAAGGTCATTCCCGCGCTCGGCGAAGGCGCATGGTGCCCCAGAGCCCGCGGAGCGACAAAAAAGGGCGATTGTCGATGACACGGTTGTTGGGTATTACGACGCCAATGGCCCGAGTTGGCGCTGAGATATGTAGAGGATTGGCGGCGGGAACGGCGTAAGCGAGGGGCGACCTGCTGGAGAAGCACCGCGCGGACACAACGCGTTGGGCGGACGCCATCGGTCTGGCGAATGGCAACCTCGTCTACCACCAAAATCCCTCGGCAAATCAATGCGAGACCGCGCTCTTTGATCCACCACGGTGGAAGCTCGTGTCATGTGGCGTGGACATCGTCGCGCTGGCGGCGACGGGCGTGTACTGGATACCGCTGTTCGAGGTGAACGACGGGGCGGGCCTCGAGGTGCAGTTGGTGGATGCGCGGGCGGTTGCTGGAAATCGCACTATAGCGATGGGATGATCCTTCCTTCATCGACGTACGAGATGGTCTTACGACAGTGACTGAAAGCTCCGACCTGCAAAGGTTAAGGGAAGAGATGAAGGCCGAGTTCGTTGGGGTGCTCAAAGACCTGCGCAAGGATCACCCGAAAGTCGTTGACGGCGTGGTAACGGTGGTGAGCGGGGCATTGGGTGGTTCAGCGTCGCTGACGGCGCTCTTCTTCGGTGGGTCCGTGACCGGGTTCTCGGCCGCGGGGATTACTTCCGGGCTCGCGGCAGCAGGGGCGATTGTCGGGGGTGGCATGGTCGCAGGGGTTGCCGTGCTGGCTGCACCCGTAGCCGGTTTGGCGGTCGCCGGATACGCAATCGCGAGTTGGCGCCGGCGTACGAAGCTCACTGCCGCTCTGCGCACAGCGATTGAGAAGCTGCACCAGCTTCAAGAACGGCTGACGGCGAACGCGGAGTACTTCAGGGAGGAATTGGCCGAAATCAAGGCGTACATCAACAACTTCGAGAGCCAGATGCCTTGAGATGGCGACCAGATCCAACAGCGATGAACAGGGCAGTCTGAAGGCGCTGAAGCTGCTCAGTAGTCGGGCCGAGGCGCTTGACGCCGAGCACGACGAAGTCGACGCGGGCCTGCAGGCGGTGAAGGCGTGGATTGAGTCGAGGAATCGCAGCGCGACACCTAGGGAGTCATTGGCGGAGGACAAGCGGGCCCGCCCGCAACGCATGGGCGAGCCGGTCCCGCTTGAGGAGCCCCATGTAGGCGACCTCTATTTGGAGGCGGAGACCGCGTTTCCCAAAACGATGACGCCGGACGACTTGTTGACGGCGGCTGATCGCACAATGATAGATGCGCGGTTGGCCCGGCAAGTCGACGACTTCAACTCGCGATACAGTCTGGACGGTTGGGACTACGCGATAGCGGGCAGTTGCGGGCTCGTAGGCGCAATGTTCGATCTGCTCTGCGTGTCGCCTCCGCCCAAGCCCACGACGGGATGGACAGAAAAAGTTGACGGGATCTTCAACCGTAGCGTTCAAACGGCGTTCAACGACCTGCTCCCGACCGACGTGAGCGCCGCGCTTGGGAAAGCGAACGAGATCGGGAGCGCGGATGCCAGCACGGTTGACCGGCTGGTAGGGGCTCAACCCGGTGCCCTAAACCCATGGAACCACCGGCTGCGCAGCTTGTCGCACGATCCGGTTCTTGGGTTCCTTTTCGGCGTGTTGGACATGATGCGCGGGACATGCACAGTGGTCGGGAACGACGGGATCAAGGTGCTCGAGGGCAGCGAGGGACCTGCGTCGACAGGCGTTTTCCGGTCGCTGGGGCAAATGTTCGGACATCTGCTGTCGGACGTGAATGCGGCTTCTGCGAAGGGCAACAGGGGTATGGGATTGCCCGCGCCGTTCATGGGCATCGTGCGGATGCTCAATGCTATCCCTGTGGCTGGCTCGGATCTCCGCAAACAGGTCGAGTACATGTACATCAACGGGTATGACTTCCGGCAATTCGTGGTCACGAGCATCCCGGTGCTGATCATGGAGTCGGTGATGCGCGTGTCTTATGCAGCCAAGCAGGTAAACCTGGCAAATCAGCCGCTCGGCGAAGCGCTGGTGCAAACGCTCCCCACGCGAATGAATCCGAGATTCAGGATGATGCTAGCCATTGGTTACGGGTGCATGGCGGGCGTCAACGCTGGTCGAATGTACGTGAGCCAGAACATCATGACGTTAAACTATGCGGCGTGGATGGGGTTGGCCTGGAACGGATTTCATGCGCTCAAGTGGGCAATGCTGGACAGGCACCTGAAGCTCTGGGAAGGAATCGAACGAGACGAAAAGGACGCCTTAGAGCGCCTTGTTAGTCGGATCGACAGCTTGTGTACTAGGGTAGAGCGGTTGCCGGTGGGCAACGGTCGCTAACCTGACGAACTTGGCGCCCCGGGGTGAGCCCGACAGCACGGGACGGAACATGTCGGCATCGCAGTTCGATCTGTTCTAAGGCGGAATCCGCCAGATTTAAAAACCATGTCCCGGCTAACATCGAGGTGCAGAATGGGTGATTTATGGGCCGGGGCAGACCCGGGTGGGATTGGCCGCTTTGGTGTAGCGGTGGTCGACGATTCAGGGAGTTTCTACTCCAGCACGGTGTCATCGGTGGACGAAGCCCTTAACTGGATCAGGGCGCGGGGAACGCCGCTGGGAATTGGGATCGATTCGCCAATGTGGTGGTCCGCAGGCCAAGGCGGGGGTCGCCGCGCGGACAAGAGGCTCAGAAACGCCTACGGGATCTCGTCAGGGACCGTGCAATCGGTGAACTCTCTGAGAGGTGCGGCGCTGGCCGGTGGCGTTCTGTTGGCATCTCTGTTGAGGGGCAAGTTCGCCGACGTAGAGGTCACGGAGTCGCACCCCAAGGCGTTGTTGAAAGCACTCTCGCTGGGCGACGCGGACGAGGCTGCTGTCGCCCAGCACTTCGGTGTCGACAATGCGTGGGGCGACGATCACCAGCGCGATGCGGTGATCGCGGCCTTGTGTGCCCGGGAGGGTTTCCATCGCAATTGGCCGGTGGACCTGGCGGACCAACGACACACGCTCGAGCAGAATCCCAAGAACTACTGGCTGGCGCCGGTCTGCTATTGGTGGCCCGAGATGATCGATTAGGCTTCCGAGGCGAAGTCGATGGGCATCTCCGTCATGGCCATACGCCCCGCGTGAACCGCGGAGCCATCGCAGGCCACGTAGATTCTTCGGTGTGGCCCGCTTCACAGCTGAAAGTGTCGCTTACGGTGCAATCGATCAGATTTGGTAACGTTTCTGGTCTCCTTATCCGCACTCTCCTGCCGCTGGGTCCGGCACGGATGGCCTTTCGCTCACCCGTTCAACACAGCTGGAACCCGATGTGAACGAGATCCTGGTCACGCACGTGGAACCGGGAGAGACCCTGTCGGAGATTGCGGCTCGGCATGGCGTGAGCGTGGAGGAATTGCAGCGTTGGAACGAGATCGAGAATCCCGACTTGGTGCACATTGGCCAGAGAGTCGTCATCTACATGGGGCCGGATACATTCGAATTGACCGCCACGGATGTTGCCCCTTCCAACACAACGGCATGGCTCGACTTGGCAACCGGCTCCTGGGAATCCTGGCTCGGGGGCCTTGCCGTTGTTGCGCTTGTGGTGTTTCTGCTTCGCCGCAAGCGCAGAACTGCATCGGCAGTTTCCCGAACACGCCCACAAGCCCCCTCGTCCGGCCACTCGATCCATGCCGAACGCACCGGCTTCGTCTCGCCGGTGTTCGCCTTGATGCGGCCATGGCGTGCACGCGTGGCCACTGTGACCGAAGATTCTGTGACTTTTTCGTTTGCCGTGGGAAAAAAGACAGTTCCAGTGGGCGATGTCACAGCGGCCGATCTTCGAGTCGGCCGCCGTTTTGGGGGCTTACGGCTTCACCACGCTGGCGGAACAAAAACGATTTCAGGCTTGTCTGCGGACGACGCGCAGGCACTGGCCGACTCATTGGAAGCCGCCCGGATCGCCTATTGGCGAAACACGTTGGCACCTCAGATCGAGTCGCTGCGCTCGATTCACGAACGCCTCAACGTACTCGCCAGCCCGCCGAAATACGTCCATGCCGAGACGATTCGCGATCTCGCGAGCGACGCTCAAACGACCACCGGGGGCGTCGTCGGCCGGTGGCCGGAGGCCCTGTCCGGCACGGCGGAAGTGCGGATGCTGAAAGCCATCCTCTTGTTCCTGGAATCTCCGGAGCGAGCCCGAGCCAAGGCAAACGAGGCGTTCGTCGCGAACGAACTCGTCCGCTCACGCGCTCTTTTCGACACAATCGAGGCCCGCCCGCTCACCGAGGAGCAGCGCAAGGCGGTCGTTGTCGACAACCGGTGCAACCTGATCGTGGCCGCCGCCGGCAGCGGCAAGACCTCGGTCATCGTGGCCAAGACGGGATGGCTGATCCGCAGGGATTACCGTCGCCCGTCCGAGATATTGCTCCTGGCCTTCGCGCGCGACGCTCGCGACGAGATGCAACAGCGCATCCGCACGCGCGTCGGGGCCCGCGCCGGCCGCGATGTGACGGTTCGTACCTTCCACAGCTTGGGCATGGCCATCATTGGCGAAGTCGAAGGCAAGCGCCCCGCGCTCGCGGCAGCCGCCGGGAATGACCGGGCTCTTTTCGATCTGCTCAAGGGAATCGTCACCGAGTTGCTCGCCGACGTCGAATTCTCTGCCACGGTCCGGGAATGGTTCCAGGACCAGTTCGCGCCCTACAAGAGCGTGCACGAGTTTGAAAACTGGGGCGAATACCATGACTACATCCGCACGTTCGACATCCGTTCGCTGCAAGGCGAGGCCGTCCGCAGCTTCGAGGAATGCGAAATCGCCAACTTCCTCTATCTCAATGGCGTGGCCTACGAATACGAGGCCCCGTATGAGCACGACACCGCCACGTCACAGAAGCGCCAGTATCAACCCGACTTCTATCTCCCGGATCACGGCATCTATATTGAGCACTTCGGGATCAATGCCGACGGCGGGACTGCTCCTTTTATCGATGCCGACGAATACCGCAGGGAAATGGAGTGGAAGCAACGGCTTCACGCCGAACACGGCACCGTCCTGATCGAGACCTTTAGCTACGAGCACGCCCAAGGCAAACTGATCCGCTATCTGGAGGTGAAACTACGCGCTCACGGCGTCGCGCTCTCGCCGTTGTCTCGGGACAAGGTGTTTGCCGCCCTCAACGAGCAAGGCCGGATCGATCCGTTCACGCAGCTTCTCGCGACGTTCCTGCAGCACTTCAAGGGCGCCCGGCTGTCGTTCGACGACATCGACCGGCGCGCAGCCCGCGTTACCGACTCCAGCCGGGCCAAGGCCTTCCTCAGATTGTTCCGACCGGTCTTCGAACGCTATCAGGAAGCGCTGACCGAATCTGGAACCATTGATTTTCATGACATGATCAACCGGGCCAGCGAGCTGGTCGAGTCCGGCCGCTACCGCAGTCCGTTCGGCTACATTCTAGTCGACGAGTTCCAGGACATCTCCCGGTCGCGCGCGAGGCTTCTGAAGGCACTGCTCGATGCCGTGCCGGGCACCCAGCTATTTGCCGTCGGCGACGACTGGCAGGCGATTTACCGGTTCGGTGGTTCGGATATCGCGATCATGCGCGAATTCGAGGCACATTTCGGCGAATACGGGCGCATCGATCTCAAGACCATGTTCCGCACCTGCGACCGCATCGCCTCGGTCGCTACCGACTTTGTGCTGCGCAATCCGGCACAACTGAAAAAGGAAATCCACCCGTTGCACAAGGCCGGCGGCCCGGCCGTGCACATCGGCCTGGCCGGAATGGAAGACGTTTCCCTGCTGGGCGAGGCGCTTGACCGAATTGCTGAGCACGCTGCCAGCCGAGCCGGCACGTCCACCGTGCTGTTGCTGGGCCGCTACCGCCACAAGAAGCCCCGCAACCTGGGTCATCTCGCCCGGCACTATCCCGGACTTCGGTTCACCTACATGACCGTGCACCGCTCGAAGGGACTGGAAGCCGACTACGCCGTGATCCTCGGATTGTGCGCAGGCAAACACGGCTTTCCCACCGAGATCACCGACGATCCCTTGCTCGATCTGGTCCTTGCGGCGTCCGAAGGCCATCCGAACGCGGAGGAGCGGCGCCTGCTATACGTCGCCATGACCCGCGCCCGTCGGCAGGTGTATCTGCTCGCCGACGGCGGCCCCCCGTCCGCGTTCGTCCGCGAGTTGATGCAAGGCGACTACGACATCGCCTTGTTCGGGCGCCTGCCCGAAAGCGACGTGCCCTGCCCGCAATGCAAGACGGGGCGCCTCGAGCGCCGGGAGAACCGTCGCCGGGCCGGCACGTTCTACGGATGTTCGAACTGGCCGTATTGCCCGTTCACCTCCCGCCCCTGTCCGCATTGCGGAGTCGGGCTGCCTATCAGGACTGAAAACACCCACTGTTGCCGCGACTGCCGCGCAACGCTGGAACCCTGTCCCAACTGCACCGGCTGGCTCGAAACCCGGATGGGTCGCTACGGCCGTTTCCAAGGATGCTCGAATTGGCCGGACTGCGAATTCACCCGAAACCTCAGGCGGCCCCGCACCCGCCGCCGTTCCCCAGGACGATAGCGGTCGATTCCGGTGAGCCGTCCAAGAGCATGGATGACCGATGTAACGACACCCTTACGGCGGCACCGGCGGATAGTGGCTCACCTTGAATTCTTGGCGCGTTTTTGTAGAGGCAGCGTGGTCCCGGCTTCGGGGCCGCATGTGAGCCCCCTAGTCCTCGGAACAGGCTTCCTCGTTCACCCGCAGATATTCAAGAATAAACTGATCCATGAAATCGGCCACAATTGATCGGACGTATCCCGCATCCCTTCCGTGGGTGCAAATACTTGATCTTGACCAAGTTGTTGCCAAAAGGTACTCGCCACTTGCGAAGTCTAATGCCATCTTGTTGAATTCCAGATCAACTCCGCATGCCGGACCCACAACGCGCACCCGCACAACTAACCGTGGACTCGATGAGCTAGCATTCGCATCAAATAGCCTCGCGGCACGCAAACGGCTCTCTACCGACGCCTCCAAAGAGTATTCTGTTAGCCCAATACCCTTTGCGTCCGATGAAACATCCCCCACGCTGATCCCCATGGGAGCGCAGTGGTTGAATAGATTGAATCGAGCAACCACGTCATCTACGGTAAGCTCTGATCCATACACAGGACAGACGCAGACCAAGGCCAGTAAAACCAGCCGAACTCTGGGTAGTCGACGGTTAGGAATCGGCTTGCCCGTTTGCTCATCGCGCTTCTGCTGCGGCATTATCGATCCCGCCACGGTGCTTAATGACGCGGCCCTCTCCTTCCCCCTTTGAATCTACCGGATACTTCGATTGGCTTATCCTCGACGTGGCCAGTGGCTTTGTCAACGATCAGCTTGGTGATCGATGCTAGCATAGGTTCCGAGTCGATATTTCGTGTGTACTTGGAGCCTGCTGCCATGCCTGACTTTACTGAAAGGGTCCGCCAGATAGTTTCAAAAATCCCCTGCGGAAAGGTACTCACCTTCAAGTCTGTGGCTTGTTTGGCCGGCAGCCCAGGTGCAGCGCGGTCAGTAGGACAAGCAATGGGTTCACCGGGGGAGACACCGGGATGGCATCGGGTCGTCAACAGAGAGGGCAAACCCACCAGCCCCGAGCCCGGCAGACAACGGGAACTGCTGGAGCAGGACGAAGTGAGGTTCCGGAATGGCGTGGTCGACATGGACGCATGCCTCTGGGATTGCGCCATTCTGTCCCTGCCGGAGTCGAGCGCCGCCAACGGCCAAGACGCGGTACCCACTCGGCCACGTCTCCTAAGTCCATCAGCAGACCGCGCTGATTGTAGAATCTCACCGGACCATAGGCCCCAGCGTTTGTGTTCTTCAGACTTGAAGCTGCCGACACCCGACAAGTCCATTGCGGGGGTTGACGGCTGCAAACGCGGTTGGGTGATGGTCCGGCGCGACGAAGAGGGCAGGTTCACAAGACGAGTTTTCGAGGCACTGCGCAATCTGCCAAAGACCGACTTCGTTCTGATCGATATTCCGATCGGCTTGCCGGCGAGAGGCCGGCGGGACTGTGATCTGGAAGCAAGAAGGATACTCGGAGGGATGCGTGGCAGAAGTGTGTTCACCGGCACGCGGCGACCTTTGCTTTTGATGCAGAACCGCGAATGCGCTCATGCTTGGGGCAGGAATCAGGACGGTCTGGGAGTGAACCAGCAGCTATGGTACATCTTGCCGAAAATCCGGGAAGCCGATGATCTAATAAGATCGGCAAGCGGCTTGAACTTCCACGAAGGCCACCCTGAACTGTCCTTCTACGCGGCGGCTGGCCAGCCGATGAAATACAACAAGAAGCAGAAGAATGGCCGGTATGAACGTCTGCGGGCACTGACTGGATTCATCGACGATAAGACAATTGACCAATGGTTGCGCTCGACGCCCGGTTCAGGGGCGGCATGTGACGATATTCTTGATGCACTGGCTCTGTGCCGGTCGGCAGCGCGCCTTGCGCTTGGCTGTCACCGCACACTACCCGCCAACCCGCCTAAGGACGACTTCGGCTTGACGATGGAGATGGTTTTCTAAGGTATGGGTACACAAGTTGAGCGGCTCGGCGATGGTCCCAATGTCGCCGTTCGTTCATGGCAGCGCCCAACATCTCCAACCGCGATTGGGTTAAGGCCAATCGCAATCAGGAGAGCGGAATAAGTAGCAGAATCTGGGGACTTTTCGCCGTACGGCGATCTAAGTCGATGTCACGAACTGGATAGATATAGCCGGCCCGCGACATTCGCAAATCACTGGAGAGGAGTCATGAGATGCATCAGGACTGCGCGATTAGCGGCAGTGGGTTTCTTCATCGGGACCTCTACTGCTCTACCGCTTCGCCGGACGTCGAGAGCGAGTCACTTCACAATCGCGATAAAGCGGTGCAGTGGCTCTAAGACGCACGCACCGAAGCCGGCCTGGACCAGATGGGGCGCTCCAAATTGCAGATCGATGTCAAATAAAGCCGGTCAGGCAGCTCGATTGTGGGCGATGGCTTCGCGCAAGCCCTCCAGCAGGCCTTCCAGGTGCGCCATACGCTCACGCAATCCAGCAACGTCGCTGCGCAACTCGGCGATCTGTTCGCCGACATGCTTGCGGACATCCGATAACTCGGTGCGCAATGAACGTTGGCCGGCCAAGATTAGCGATGCCAAGGCGATGCCGACGCCGAGGATGGTCCATATTTCTGGGGTCATGCCGACAGTGTACACGGAAACTGGTCATTGGGCTGAACTGTGTGCGCGTTGGCGCCCGTCACTACCGCTGCGATGGGCCGAAGCGGACGAGGGCGCCTTCCGCGGCATATCGCTTGGTGGAGCTATGCGGTAGTGACGGGGCGCCAAAAGCGTCGCGGACCCTGAAGCGGCGGGCGCGTGGCAGAAAATTTAGCTGGTGACCCGCTGATGATGGCTGTAAAATGCGTCCCGCTTTGTTGCCGCCCTTGTGCGGCGTGGCCGGGGGCACCCGGAAGTCCAGGGCGTCCTGGGCGCGCCGAAGCGATTCGGCGTTGACCGTAGCGCTACGGCCGTGAGCCGGGGAAACCCGGTAGTCCGGGAAGCCGGACGCGCCTGGAGCAATCCGGCGTCTGTCGGGGAAACCCGACCCGGTCGCGGAATCCCGCGACCCACGTGCCACGTTGCGAGAATACCGCAGCGACCGGGGAGATGCACCGGGCAAGGTACGGTACGCCATGTCGCCGATTCGGCGGCGGCAGGGGCATACCCGAGACGGCAGACGGCCTCCGCGAACCTTCCGATACGTTCGCGGACGACCTGGCAACAGCCGGGCGAAGAGCCGGACTGTCGCGGCGCGAGGTGTCTCGCGGTAGCCGGGGGGGACGACCCCGGCTATGTGGAGCGGCGCGCGGACGGGGAATCCAGTCCCGCGCATGCAGGCCACCGCCAACGGACACTGACGCCGCCGAAAGGGCTTGCGGCCGCTGCCGGAAACGGCAAGCCGCAGCCGCCGCGATTGACGGCAACCGGAAGAAATGCATCGAGGGCTGACCGCAGTCGATACTGCGCTCCGACGACCTGCTCAAGGCGCCGGATGGCCCATCAAAACTCACCAATGCCACCCTCCCCGGCCGCCGCGTGGCGGCGGCCGGAGGCGGAGACTCCCGCATTCTCCCCGTACATGCCGACGGCGCCCGCGGCCTTTCGCCGGCGGCGCTCGGACCGTCCGCAACCTTCTGAAACCGCATGGGAAAACCTTAGCGCAGAGCTAAGCACGCGGTCGTTGACGGTGCCTTCCGCGCTGCTAGATTCGAGGCATGCGGCAACTGAACCACGACCTCAAGCGTCTCCAGGACGGCGTCCGCGAGCGCTCCTACGGAACCCGGACCGGGCGCTCCTTCGCGCTGGCCCAGATGGCCGACACCCTCCACGATCTCGGCTACCGGCGCCTGCGGGCGACGGGGCTCAAGGGCAAGCACGTCGAGGCGCTGGTGCGCGAGTGGCAGCGCCGGGGGCTCACCGTCGGCACCATGAAGAACCGGATGAGCCACCTGCGCTGGTGGGCGAAGCGGATCGGCAAGCCGAACGTGGTGCGCGCGGACAACGCGAGCTACGGGATCGGCGACCGGAAACGGGCGACCAACGAGGACCGGAGCCGCGACCTGCCGGACGACCGGCTGGCGCTGGTCAAGGACGAGCACGTGCGCATGGCGCTCAGGCTGCAGGAGCAGTTCGGCCTGCGCCGCGAGGAGGCGATCAAGTTCTCGCCGTCCTACGCGGACCGCGGTTCGAAGATCGTGCTGAAGGCGTCGTGGACGAAGGGCGGCCGGTCGCGGGAGATCCCGGTGCTGGAGGAATCGCAGCGCGGGGTGCTCGACGAGGCGCGCGCCCTGGTCGGCGGCGGGGCGATGATTCCGGGCCACCGCAACTACGTCCAGCAGCTCGAGGTCTACGAGCGGCAGACGGCGGGGGCGGGGCTGGAGCGGATGCACGGCCTGCGCCACGGCTATGCGCAGCGGCGCTACGAGGCGATTACGGGCTGGAAGCCGCCCGCCGCGGGCGGTCCGCCGATGCGCAGCCTGAAGGGGGCGCGCAAGCGCATCGACAGGGAGGCCCGGGCGACGATTTCAAGGGAGATGGGCCATTCCAGGATTGCCATTGTGGAGGTCTACTGTGGTGCGTGAACCCCGTCCTGCGGGCGCCGATGTGGCGCTGCTGATCGACTTTCCGAACCTGGTGCGGGGCGTCGAGAGCGGCGTCGACTGCGAGGCGCTGTTCCGGTTCGCCGGGGAGCATGGCAGGGTCGCCGCCGCCAACGCCTACGCGGACTGGCGGGCGGACGACGTGAGCCGCCACCAGGCGGCGCTGCGCGGTCTCGGGGTCGAGGCGGTGCAGGTGCTGGGACGTTCGGACCCGGCGCGCGCGGTGTGCATGAGGATGGCCATCGACGCGGTGGACCTGATGTGGACGGCGCCGCAGGTGGGCGTGTACGTGATCGTGGCGGCGGACGGTGCGCTGTTCCCCGCGTTGGATGCGCTGCGGCGGGGCGGGAGGAAGGTCGTCGGCATGTGGCCGGTCGGACGCTGGTCGTGGTCCGGGGCACGGTACGGCGCGGAGGCGCAAGGCCCGGAGTCCCTGCGCCTCCGCCGCGGAAGACGCGGTCAGTGGCGCCTGTAGCGCCAACCGTTGTCAACCAGCGGCTTGGCCCACTCGCGATCCTCGCGCGGTTCCGGATCCGGCAGCGGCGACCAATAGGCTGCCGACGGCTGCCGCGGCGCGCGGGCGTTCCAGGGGGAGATCCCGCAGTCGAGGTTCGAAGGCTCGTGCGCCC
>CAZFGB010000036.1:0-3453 GCA_964518405.1 uncultured Pseudomonadales bacterium
AGCCATCTCGGTGTCGACCTTGGTACCCCCCCCCCCCCAAAAACCAAAGATAACCAATGAAAGATCGTTCGCCCCTTCTTTACTCATCGCGTCCGCCCGCTGTACCGCGCCGGGGAGCCGGATTACCGATGGCGCGTTAGCCGCTCGATTCCCATGGTCACGTCTACGTCCTGGCTTTGGGCTGCTAAGGTAACGCCGCCGGAGCGCACGCCGTTTCATCTTGAACGCAAGAGGTTGCTGGAGGAAGCTGAGCAGAATCACTGGAGCGTCGTGACCGTTATGGCGCCGGGTGGATTCGGCAAAACCACCCTGCTTGCCGACCTCTGCCAGCGCGCAAGGCGGCGCAACGAAATCGCGGGCTGGTTGACCGTCGACGAGGACGACACCGGCGAGACTCTCGGGGTATACATTAACTTCGCTCTCGAGCAGGCGGGGTTCGCCGTCGCGGGGTCGTCGTCGGGCCACCCAAACCGCCTGATTCGAATCGCCGAAGCCATCGAAAGCGCCGGGCGGCCATTTCTGTTCGTGATCGATGAACTGGAGAATCTTCGGCACGCCGCCGTCGCACCACTGAACGACCTTCTGCAGCGCGCACCTTCGAATCTCAGGTTCGTGCTCGGCATGCGGGAAAACCCCGGACTTGATTTGTCAATGGTTATCTTGAACAGCCGGACGCTCGAGTACGGTGCGGACCAACTGCGCTTTTCCAGTGCGGAAATCTCGGCCTACTTCGGCGATGCGTTGTCGCGCCGTGAACAACTCAAGCTGGCTGAGAGCACGCAAGGCTGGCCGGTTGCCTTGAGCCTCAAGCGGATCGAGCGATCCAATCAACCCCGCATATCCCCCGTCGAGGGTTTCGGTGGCCGCGACGGTGGCGAACAGATCATTGCTGCCGATTGGATCGCCCACCGTCTGTTCCGCGATATCTCCGGCGAGGATTACGAGTTCCTTCTCGAACTGGCGCAGTTTGACTGGATCGAGCCGAACTTTGTCAACGAGGTACTCAACCGAACCGACTCCGCCAAAAGACTGGCGGACTTACGATGGCTGGACGGGTTTGCGCAACCGATGGACCGGAATCGCGCATCATCGCGCTTGCATCCGCTGATCAAGGCGTATTGCGAGGACAAGCTGAAGCACGTCGATCTCGACCGCTACTTGGAACTGCACCGCGCAATCGGAAAAGCCTTGTCGCAGCGCGGACAGATCACATCCGCGATGCGTCACGCCGACAAGGCCGGCGACAACGCGTTGCTGGCCGAAATCCTGCTCGGCGCCGGCGGGCTCGGTTTGTTGCTGCAGGAAGGCATGGCCCGGTTTGGTAGTGCGCTGGAGCTGCTGAACGATCATGTGACGGCACAGTATCCGAGGCTGGCAATGCTGAAATGCCGGGCGCTCGTCTATCGGGCGAAGCTGACGGAAGCGCTCGCCCTGTTCGAGCGCGTCCGCTTGCAGACGGCGGACTTCACTCGGGACCCGTCGGATGGCGACGAACGACTCCTTCGCTATGAGAGCAGCTACGTCCACGGCATTCTCGTGGGCTTCGGCGCCCTGCCGTTCACCAGCGAAGGCGTCGACCAAATGCTCACCACGCACGCCATGATGCGGAGCGACGACCGGGTTTCTCCGGCACTCGCCGCCGGACACGCGGTGCTGTCGTTCGGTTCCTACCAGTCAATGGGTATGTTCGAGCACGCCCGGGAATACGCGGAAGAGGCGGAGGCGACATTTGACCGGCTCAATTCGGCTCACGGCAAGTTTCACATCGATCTGAACCTCGGGATGGTTGCATTGGCGTGCGGTCGTACCGCGGAAGCAGAACGGCGCTATGGGTCGGCCGCCGGCATCGTGAAGCGGTATCTCCACGGCGACCGCAGCCTATACCAGCTTGTCACCGCGCTCAGGGGAGAACTCCTTCTGGAATGCAACCGCTTGGCGTCGTTGCGGAACCTGATGCCGCTGATTCCCGTTCCGTTCCGCAACGGCGCGGCCTGGTTCGACGTTCTCGCTGCGACCCATGAGCTGATCGTCGCGTGGACGCACGAAAACGGCGGTGCGGAAGCGGCGCTCGGGGTCCTGGACGTTTTGCAGGAATCGACCAGGTCCAGAAACCTCAAAGCCGCTTCCCGCCAATTGGAGGCGTTGCGGATCGGCCATCTCGCCATGGACGGGCGCGTGGACGACGCACTACAGCATTGGGCGGAAGGTCGCTTCCCGGAACGCGACGAGGATCTCCTGCTGTTCAGGGATGTGGCCTGGCGGGAGTCGGAGGCAATGGTCTGCGCCCGGGTGCGATTGTTGACAGCATCGGGACAGACCCGCCCGGCACGACGGCTCGCGCGCGAGTATTTGGGCCTGACGCAACAGCATAGATTGGAGCGATCCCGGATGCGATGCCTTGCACTGTCGATGACGCTCGAACACATGGCAGGCGATTCAAGTGCCGCCATGATGCATCTGTTGGCCTATCTGCGCGGGATGTCGGCTACGGGTTTCGTCCGGCCGATGGTTCGCGAGGCGGCGGCGGGACGGGTTCTCCAGAACGTGCTGGACGAGCCGGGAATCGATCCGGAGACGCGCGGGGCCGCCGAGGCGCTCAAGGTGCAAATCGCCGAAAAGAACGAACCGTCGACGCCGGAATTCAGCCGCCGCGAACGGGAGATCGTCGAACTGCTCGGGCAGGGCCTGCGCGACAAGGAAATCGCCCGCGAGCTTTCCCTGTCGGCGCACGGGGTGCGCTACCATCTGAAGAACATCTATCGAAAGACCGGGACGGCGGGCCGGGCGGAAACGGTGAACTGGGCGGTTTCCCGCGGCGTGCTTCGGTAGCGGCGATGCCCCGGCTCCGAACCGCCGCCCCTCGGTCGCGCGGCGGGGGCTGTGGGTCAGCCGGCGACATTCCTGAAACTCTCCGTCAACTGGACGAGCGCGGGGCCGCCGACGATCACCAGGATGCCCGGCAGGATGCAGGCGAGGGAGGGAATCACCAGCAGGGTCGGCAGGCGCGCCATCTTCTCCTGCATTGTTGCGATGGTCTCGACGCGGATGGAACTCGCCATCTTACGCAGCGCTTCCGCGAGCGGCGTACCCTGGCGGCCGCTCTGCACCACGGTCGTGGCCAGGTCACGGAACTTCTGGCTGTGGACCCGGTTCGCCAGCCGCCCGAGCGCGTCTTCCCGGGTGCGGCCGTGTACGCTAATGTCGAGCACGGCCCGGCCGAATTCCCAGGCCAGATCGGGCTGGATGGATTTCAGGTTGTCAACCGTGCGTTTCAGCGCCCGTTCGAACGTCAGCCCCGACTCCAGGCAGACCACGAGCAGATCGAAGGTCTCCGGCAGGGTCGCCTGGATGCGCCGCAGCCGGTTGCTGGCGAGGCGGCCGAGCAACATCTCGGGAAGGACGTTCAACACCACCCCGGCCGCCAGTCCGCCGACGAGCGCGAGCAGCATCCCC
>CAZFGB010000037.1:0-17852 GCA_964518405.1 uncultured Pseudomonadales bacterium
CTCCTACCTCACCGGTCGCCGGATCGCCGACGCGCAGATGGACGCCCTGTCCATCAGGCGCGACGCCTTCCACGGCGAGTGGAACTACAGCCTCCTGCCAAGATGACAAAAACGAATAGGTTATTTTGGCTGAACGCCTAACGACGCCTGCGGCACCATCGACCGGCTCAGCCCGCCGCTTGCCAGCTTCAATGCATTCGATCACATCGACCCTGTCGTAACGATTCACAGAAATCTTGCTGTACGGAGGCCGACCGAAGGTTCCCTTCGAAATACGATTCACGCGTCGTTTCAATATGGCTACCTTCTCTCGCCGAAATTACACGTCCCTCCAGAGCCCCTCGCTCCAGCGGATCCACGACGGTTCGATCCGGCCGCGAGGTCTCGCAGGGCTTTCGTCATGAAAGGGTCCGGCAGACCGTCCAGCTGGTAGAACTTCGCGTAGCGGTTGTTGCCGTCGACAGTGACGAAGCAATAGACGATATCCCGCTCGCAGCATTCGATACCAACCGATCCGCTTCGCCGCGTAGGCACCTCGATGACAATTCCGTTTCGTTCGCTGACGTAAACCTCGAAACGAACCGGATGGATTTCCCACAGCTTGGGAATGAGAGTCCGCGCGTTGTCGACCACCCGTGCGTCCAAGTTTTGCGAAGCCTCCAGTTCTTCAAGTTCCCGCAATACCTCGAACCGGGTTGTAGGGTCGATGCCATCTGGAGACGCCAACGCGACGCTCGAATTCGGGGTCTTCATCTAACTTGCTCGATACATGGCGACTGGACGCACGCGATTGAAAAACACCATCGTCCCTGGACATCGACAGCCGACCCTCCACAGATCGAAGCGCAACTCTCTGATTCACTGGTCGAGATTTCAAGAGTCTTCGAGTGGTGTGAAGTGTCGTGTCTCGAAAAGGGGATCCAGCTTCTACTGCTCGGCAGGTATTGTATCGACACATCGCCGCTCTCGAAATGATGGGTAAGCCAGACCATGTCCGCCGTGCGTCAAAAGCGCTTTGTCCTGGCAGCCAAAAAGGATTCGTGCTCGCCCAATATCTCATTCCGTGTTAAGCGGTTCGAGGGCGATCCAAGGCACGACGCCGGGAACGAAGTAGCCTTGCACCGTGCGATTGACGAAACCCGGTGGATGGTCTCCGACGAGGAGAAAGCTCGTTCGCGCGGGCAGCGCTGGATCGGTCGCGATACGGGCAGTTGCATCGAATACGTCGGTCCAGATCTGGGCGATCAGGCAGACAGTCTCGTTTCCAAACGGCCCGCCGGTGAGACAGTCCCAGCGGCGTTCGCCGTCTGCCGGGTCGATGGGCATGTGGCTGTCCACTGTCAGCCAGTAGACGAATCGAGGCTGATCGCCCGCCGCAGTTAGCGTTAGCAATTCCCGCACGACTTCTGCGGCGGTCCGGTCGCAGGCGCTTCGGAACACCGTTCCGCAACGTCCTTTCTCACCGCGGGCCCGCATCTGCTCCTCGAACGTCAGATGCTCAAACCCCAGCTTGGGATACCACTCGTGCCTTTCGAACATGCGCTCCGTGTACGTGTGCACCGCGTAAGTTTCATAGCCTCGGGCCGCGAGACGGGCCGGAAGACAGTCGGCGGCGGGGCCGGTGAGCCAGTCTTCCCAAGTTGCCCAGCGCCCGCAAAGCTCCCGTGAAGTCGCCCCCGTCGTCATGCCGGCGTACGGAGTCACGCCTTCGAGCACACGGTATCTGGACTTAATTTCGTCAGAGTGAAACTCTTCGAACAGGCGAACGTTGTGCTCGGGGTCGGCCAACACGCCCAAGTTCTCGACCATGACGATCAGCAACGAACCATCTTCTCGCATGGCATCGCTCTGCTCCGTGCCCGCCTGGCGCATCGCGGAGTCGAAAGCGGACGGTGCCGCCGAAGGATTGACCGCCACCAGCAGATCGGCGGCAACTACAGCCACCACGAGAGCCGCGGCAAGGAGGCGCCCCCGGAGAAAACGTGCCCTGTAGCGATGCACAAGACACGCCGGCACAACGACCGTGGCGATCACGCCCGCGCCGATGGCGAGATAGAGCGACGACGCGGCCGGATATGTCAACGGCGCGTATCGCAACGCTTCGACGACCAAGGTCGGATGCAGAAAGACCAGACCGCTGACGAACCACACGAGATCCAAGATCGCGATTGCTCCCATGGCGCACGCCACCACCAAATACCAACACTTCGGTGCAACGACCCCCACGCACCAATACAGCAGGATCAGGGGTGCCCGCGGCCGCAACGCATACTCCGTCATCAGCAGTGCGTAGGGAAGATTCGGGACCACCACGAAGGCCAACGCGTGGAATCCGCTGGGCAAGAAGTCGCCGACTCGCTCACGCCATTCGCGACGCCACGAAGATTCGGCGGCGAGGCTCATCCCGTTTCGTTCACCGGAGGGCATCCGTCACCGCTTTCTTCCTCCGACCAATGGCCGCGCGCGCCGAGGAACACGTCGCGACGCACGAAGACGGCCAGCGTCGAGACG
Organism: uncultured Pseudomonadales bacterium; assembly: GCA_964518405.1. Classification (GTDB taxonomy): domain Bacteria; phylum Pseudomonadota; class Gammaproteobacteria; order Pseudomonadales; family Azotimanducaceae; genus VXNE01. Next base: position 2,512 of record CAZFGB010000037.1, read on the forward strand.
CGGTCTTCCGGATCGTAGCCGTCGATCTCCCTGAACCAGACCTGTCTCCATTCCCGGGAAAATAGCGCCTGCCAATCCCGTTTCCGGACTTCGTCGCAAATCCGCCTGTCCGCAATGATAACCCCCGCCGTCGACGTCGGACCGATCGCCGCGCGAAGTCGCGATGCCGCCGCAGCCTTGGAACTATCGCCAGCTAGGGCGCGTCCGACCCAACGCGTCTCCAACTGACGAAACCAGTTGTCCGTAAAGGTAAACGGAGGATGCAAGGACGCACCGGATCTGAGTACCCAATAGCCGCAAAGCGCACTGGCGTCGAGGACAGTCCGATCAGGCTCGAGACGTTCCATCCACCAGCATGCGGCTTCGCAATACGCCGTCGGCAAGTGCGGTTCCGCAGCGTCCTTTTCGGGATCCGTCAGAGCTGCGAGCGCGACCACGACATACACGGCCACGCATCCGCGGAGCACCGATGGCAAGTATCGAAAACCGTCGAGCGCGGCCCACGCCGGCAACGAGAACATGCGGTGCGCGGCGACCGCCGCAAGCAGTCCCGCTGTTGGAGCGGCATCGATCCAGTATTCCGGTGCCCCGCCCTTGAGGCAGGCCATCAGGACAAAAGAGAGGGTCGGCGGCAGAACGAGATAAGGACTCAGGCGAAGGGGCGATCCCGAAATGGCCGCGCCGACCATTCTTGGCAAGCAAGCGAGACCCGCGAGCAGCAGAACGACATAGAGCGCCATGGTCGGCGACCGGACAGCACCCACCGTGTCGCCCTCGGAGAAAAACGACACACCGTTGGCAAGACCCTGCGTCACGAAATCGACGGGTGCCAGAAGCACGGTCCGGAGGAACGCGTCGAAAGGTCCCCAAACGGCATATGCACCAACCACCACGACGGACGGAAGCGCGGCGACGGCCAGCCAGGATCCCCCCCATCGAGACTTGGACCACGCGCCGAAGATCGCCAGCACGGCGAGCGCCAAGGCGGGAAGCATCGCATGGACCATCATCCACGGCAGCAGCCCCGCTAGCAGGGCGGATACGAGGTAGAGCGGCCGGAGGTTTCGACGCACTCCCTCCACCGCGGATGCGAAGGATCCGAGCGATATGGCCATCACAAAGTGATTCGGGACGGAGACGTGATGTAATTCCGCCATGCTCGCAGACGCTAGCAGCGTCGCCGCGCCGACCGCCGCCGCGACCGATCCGAGCTGACGGCGAAAAAGGCAGAAAAATAGCCAGGCAGAGACTCCTTGGGCGAGCAGCGCCAGCAGCCTAAGCGTCGCGATCGCCGCAACGGTATCCCCGATCAGCGAGGAAGGCAGGCCCCAGAGGTAGGCGAGCGGGGGCCGAACATCCCAGAAGTCAGCGTACGGGAAACCGCCCTTCAGGATTACGCTAGCCATGGCTAGCAGGCTGTACTCGTCGGCAGCCACGCCCGCAGAAAACGACTTGGCCCGGAAAGCGAAAGCGGCCATTACCACCAAGGGGATAGCTGCGATTTCCGGACGAACCTGTCGCGACCTGTCGCGGGACAAATCCATAATCGGTGGAAGAGATCGCATCCGGTGGCATCCGGTGGAAGGGACAATAGCGCCAATGTCAAAAGTATGATAGAAGCCTACCTATGTCCCCAGCAGTTTAGATGGAAGAGTTCAGATGCAGGAGTTCGTGTGTTTCGTCAAGGCAAAAGTCATCTCGTTTGTCCTTGACCTCCGAGGCGTGTCGACTGTCGAGTACGCGCTGATGGTCGTCGCCATCATCGGTGCCGTGGCCCTCGCAGCGACGTTTCTAGGCGATGCCTTCGAGGGGTTGTTCAAAGACCTGAGCGAAGAAATGACTGCTGGCGTAAGCAAGGTCGCAACGGCGGTCACGTAGTCGGCAGGAAGCGGATATCCGAGCACCGGACTTTAATCCGGCACGCCGGGATCGTGCAAAGTGCTGGCGGCGACCGCGCTCTCCTTCTGCGTCCTTGTTTCCCTGGTGGCCGTATGGACGGACGTGAAGCATCGAGAAGTGCCCCATTGGGTTGTAGCCGCCCTTGTGGTGCTGTGGGTGTTCGCGGCGATCATGGCCCCCGAAGCGCTTGGCGGCGCGCCCCTGGCGGGGATCGCCTGCGGAGCGGCGGCGCTCGCCGTTGGGTTCTGTCTGCACAACCTGGGCTGGCTGGGCGGCGGCGACGGCAAACTGCTGGCCGCGCTCGCGATGTGGCTGGGTCCGGCCGACCTCGGCCTCGCCCTGCTCGCCACGGGGTTGTTCGGACTCGCCCTCGCGCTCCCGGCGCTGTCGCGGCGTTCGACGCTCTTTCGGGATCGCGGCATACCCTATGCTTGCGCGATCACGCCCCCGGCGGCCGCGATTCTCGCGGTTCGGGCCGTCGCCGGCTAGCAAGGCTAGCATCGGTGATCGGCGAACGGCGACCGTGAGGGGATGTCGGACGCATGGCGCTTTCGGACTACTTCCGCCCCGACCTGTTCCGCCCGCGCAACCTCGTGCCGGCGATCATCGCCGTCGCGGTAGTCGGCGGCGCCTGGTTCACTATCCGCCAGTTGCAACCTGACGAGCCGCCGCCCCCGCCGCCCGAACAGCAAGCGGCGGTCCCGGCAGAGGTTCCTCCCCCGGAGCCGCCGCCCGAGGCGGAGTCCGAGCCGCTCCTGACCGTGCTCGTGACGCGCCGGGACATCCTGCAAGGCACGACGTTGAACAGGGAACTGCTGGACTGGCAGGAGCGGCCCGAGACGGAGGAGCTGTCCGCGGCCATAATCAGGCACAAGGTACCCGTCGAATCGGTACTGGGCACCGTGACCCGCAGGGATATCGCGGCCGGCGAACTCATCACCCGCGACGATCTCGTCATGGCCGGCGTACCGGGATCCGTGGCGGCCTCGCTCTCGCCCGGCTACCGCGCGATAGCCGTCGCAGTGGACGACGCCACGGCCCGCGCGCAGATAATCTACCCGGGCGATCGCGTCGACGTGGTCCTCGTGCACTCTCCGGGTTCCGGAGGCGTGCCTGCGGAAATGGGAGGCGTTTGGGGGCCGATGTCCCAGGTGATCGTGCGCGACGCGCGGGTGCTCGCCGCCGGCTCCGCCACGATGGACATTCACTATTCGAGAGATTTGGAGGACATATTCCGACGTCCCGAACCGCCCACCGGCGAAACCTACACCTTGGAGGTATCGACGCTGGACGCGGAACGCATCGCGCTCGCGGCCGTGGCGGGTCGCCTGGCACTGGTTGTCCGTCCCGTCTCCTCGACGTCGGCGGCAGAGTCGCCATCCACGATGCCGGGCCGCGATGGATTGTCCCTTCCGGTCCTGTTTTCGGAGGTCATGCACGGCCTGGATCCTCCCGAAGAAGATGAGGAGTTCCTGTCGCCGGTGCGCAAGGTCCGCATCATTCGCGGCCGCGGCCAGTCGAGCCAGGAAACCCTTGAGTCCCGACAGGCCGAGGAGGCCGCCGAGTTGCTCGCCGAGGCGTTGCGCGGAGGTTGAGTCCGATGTTCGGAAACCATGCGTCGTCCCCCGCCCGCGCAATGATCCGCGCATTGGCGGCCGTCGCCTGCTGCTTCGGACTGTCCGCGCCGGCGGCGCCGGCAGAGACTCAGACGATCAGTCTGCTGCCGGGGCGCTCCGAGACGCTCTCGTTCGACGTCGACATCGGCACTGCCCTCATCGTCGATCCGGACATTGCGGACGTCGAGGTGCTCGACATCCGCGACCTGATCGTCCTGGCCTATTCGCCCGGCCTCACGCGGCTGGAGGTGTACGGCACCGACCGCTCGTTATTGGGCAGGTATCGCGTTGCAGTGCGGACGCAGCAGTCGGAGGACGCACAGGCGGCGGTATCGCGGATCGTCGGCGAGGACGCCGATATACGCGTCGATTCAATCGGCGATACGCTGGTCGTCGCCGGCAAGGCGAAGAGCCCGTCGCAGGCGGAACTCCTGATGCGCGCGGTGCGCACGGTCGCGGGAGAAACGCAGGTGGTGGACGCGGTTTCTCTAGACAGTCCGGTCCAGGTCAATCTCGAAGCCGTGATCTCCGAGGTGTCGCGCAATGTGACGCGCGAGCTCGGCATCGACTGGTCGCTCGACATCAATCCCTTCGCGCACCCCTTCCGGACGCTCGTATCGGGCGTACGTCTGGGAACGGGGGCGCTGCAGCTCGCCGACGTATACACGCAAAGCCTCTCGTTCGCACCGCTGCTTCCCGACGCCCTGCCACCCGGCATCGGCCGACTGGTGGAAGAGGAGACGGCCAACGCGACGCAAGCCCAATTGACGACCCAGGAACTCGGCGTGGTGCGGGGCGCCCGGGGCGGCGACGGCGGCATCGTCCTCGCGCACTACAAGGACATCCACGGCGGGAAGTATCGCGCCTCGGCTTTCCTGGAAGCCTTGGCGGAAAACGGACTGGCCGTGGTCCTGGCCAGACCGAACATCACCGCGGTGAGCGGCCAGCCGGCCGAATTTTTCTCCGGTGTGGAAATACCGGTGCCCACCGTGGCGGAAGGCGGCACCGTCGCAACGGAATACCGGCAGACCGGCGTGAGTCTGACCTTTACCCCCACCGTGCTCGACAACGACCAGATTTCGCTCACCGTGCAACCGCGTATTCGGGAGATCGCCTCGGGCGGCGCCAACATCTTCGGCGCCTTCGTGCCGAACATCAACGAACGCTCCGCCGCGACCACCGTTGAACTGGGGGACGGCGAATCCATAGCCATCGCCGGCCTGTACCGGCGGGCGATGGGCAGTTCCACCTCCGGCATACCGCTGCTGAAGGACCTCCCCATATGGGGCGGGTTCTTCCGCACCAGCCGCGATACGGACCGATCGGTCGAACTGATCATCGTCGTCACGCCCCGCATCGTCGCCGCCGTGCGCGCCGAGCAGACGGCCGCCCTCGGCGTGGCCGCGCGGTCTCCGGCGGACGGCACTCAACGACTCGGCAACGAGTTCTACTACTGATCGCCGGCCGCTTGCGCAGTTTCGCCGATATCGTTGCTGGGGGTGGTCTGGTTTGAGTTTTCGCGGCGGCGCGTCAGACAGACAGCCTTGCGAGAATCACCATCATCATTATCATCACGCTCGCTCCATATAGCAGGGCGGTAGAAAAGCTATCGACGCGGCGCCACGCCGCAACGGCAACGAGGTTCCAAATGTCTAAAGATGACGGCAACAACCGCACCCTGTCTAATGCGGACATAGAGATGATCGCGAATATCATCGACGGTTCGCTAGACGCCAAGTTGAAACCGATCAAAGACGGTCTGAGAGCGGCTGGCGAAGGACTCCGGGCAGCGGGTGAAGGATTGATGGCAACGGGACATCCACCAAGCGCCCCCACGGAGGAATGAGAATACCCAAACACAACCGTGCGACATGAAACCACCACCCTGCCACGATGGTTGAATGTACCTGCGAGGGGTTTTGGTGCTTGGTCCGCGAGGCGCGACGGCGCAGTGCGGCAGACACCACACCATGAGGAGCAACGAAGCCTTCAGCCCAAGAGCCGCCAGGGTGTTCCTCGCAAGATAACCACCAAGGGCCAAAAAAATCCCGCAGATACGCGTAGATCGGACTTGGCGATAGCTGGACCAGTATCTGTTGCCGCCGAAGCCGGCAAACCCGTAGAATCGCCACGTGGTTTGGGAATGGGCTTTGGTTCCCTGAAGTTATGGAGACTAAACGTATGCGACGCCTTTGCCTGTGCGGACTGGTTGCGCTCGCGGGACTGTTGTCGGCTTGCCAGGCGCAACAGCAACCGCCGCAGGAAGAACTGCGGGATGTCGCGTACGTGGACTTCGTGCTGGAAATGATGGTCGAGGCCGCGAGACTGTCCGAAGGGACGACCGACGCCGCCCCCGCAATCCAGGCCGTGGAGATCTGGCGCGGGGCCGGCGATGACGAAGGCGCCGACTGACAGGGCGCGTCCGTCGACATTGCGGAACCAGGGGAGTCGCCGATAGTCGATGGCAATTACGGAACTCGTCGCCTACCTCGACGATGCCGCCAGCCGGCGCCTCGTTGACGCGGTCGACCCGCAAGCGACCGTCAGGACCGGGAGCGTCCGCACCGCTGCGCGGACCTATCGCACAGACCGATCGCCCGAGGTTCTGCTCGTCGATCTCGACGGCGAACAGAATCCCATCGTCTACATTCCCGCCCTGATGCAGGTGTGCCGGCCCGAGACCGTGGTGCTCGCCACGGGCTCGGAAAACAACGTGGCGCTGGCCAACGAACTGTATCGCGGCGGCGTGTTCCTGTACCTGCCGAAACCGCTCGACGCCCCGGGACTGCACACCGCGATGCGCGAAATCGAGGCCATCAGCTCGGACGAGGAGCGGCCGGACGTGCAGGTTAGCCGGATCCTGCTGATGCTGGGCAAGGGCATGGGAACCAACACCCTGACGACCCTGCTCGCGCGTACCGCCGCGGACGCGGGACGGTACATCAGTTGCGTGGATCTCGACCCGAGCTTCGGTTCGCTTTCGCTCGCCTTCGACACGGAACCCGTGCGCGGACTGGCCCAGGCGCTGGAGACCGACGGCGAAGTAGCCGTCGAGGGCCTGCAAGCGCAGGTTTCGCCGCGCATAGGCCTGGTCGCGCATCCGGTCGATCAGGCGGGAAGGGATAATTTCGAAGAGAAGGGACTGCCCGCCCTGCTCGAAGCACTGTCGCTGCACGCGCACATGATCCTGGTTTGCGGGGCGCAGACTTTCCACGCCGAGGCCTTGCGCAGTCTCGTTACCAATCATGTCATCGTATTCGAACCCACGCCCGCCGGAGTGTCGATCGCCATACGCTGGCTGCGTATTCTCGAGGGCGCGACGTCCACGCTGGTCATGAATCACACGCGACCGCTGCCGAGGTTGATCAGCCAGGATCAACTGCAATCGGGCTTCGGCGGCCGACTGCCAGACTTCGAGATTCCATACATCAAGGGAATGGCCCGGGCGATGGCGCTCGGCGAGCCCGAGAGGGCCATCTCCCGGCGAGAACGCGCGGTCCTCAACCGGTTTCTGATGCCCATGCTGGGCGGCGTCGGGGCGGAAGAAAGCGGATGACCCGTCAATCGACCACGTAACCCAGCGATTCCAGCGATTCCACCAACGCCAGCAGGGAATCGTCGGACGCCATGGGTCCGACCCGGACCCGGTATATCGAGTCGCCGCCGCCGCGAGAAACTTCGGTGACCCGAATCTCCCCGTCTACCTGGCCGCGCAGTTCGGAAGCGAGCGCATCCGCCGCCGAGCGGACGGCATAGGCGCCCATCTGCAGAAAGCGCTCCGAGTCCTCTCGTACGACGAACGCCGCTCTGGTTGAATCCGCATCCATCGAGGGCAGTTCCCAGCCGTTGCCGTAATTCGACCGGAGCGCCCGAAGCAGCGCCGCGAGCGAGGCGTCCGACTCGATCGGGCCAATGCGAACGCGGTAGAGAGCATCCCCGTCGTCGTTCAGCGCTTCGGCCGCGAATACCGGTTCGTAGGCCACCAGGCGCAGTTGCGAGGCGAGGGTGTCGGCAGTCGCGCGGACGGCATAGGCGCCCATCTGCAGAAAGCGCGACCCGTTCTCGTGCACGATGAACGCCTTCACCCGGCGCTCGGACGCGTCCGAAGGTGGGGGCGGAACGGGCAGGACATCCCGCAACGCCGAATCCGCCGTCGCCGACTCGGGCAGGACCCGCACGGTCCCGTAGCCTCCGGCAATCAGCATCTCGCTGAGTTCCATCATCATCCGACGGGACCTGACGGGGCCGACCTGTACCCGGTACATGGTCTCGCCGTTCGCCAGTTCGGCTTCGATGACGCGAACCGGCGCGCGCGCGATGCCGCCGACTTCGGCCGCGAGAGCTTCCGCAGCCGCACGCACCGTATACGCGCCCACCTGCAGGAACTGCGGCACGTCTTGCCGGCGCCCGGATTCGTTGCGCGCATCAGCGTCGCCGTCCGCCGGTTCCGGATCCGATTCTTCGGGCGAAGTCGCTCCGCCGACGGCCGCCGGGTCCGGTCCTTCTTCTTCTTCTGGCTCGGACGTAGACGTCGCCCGCTTCCGTTCCACCGCGGCGGGTTCTTCGCCAATCGCCGGCGCGGGATCCGAGTCCTCCGGCGAGGGCGCTTCGCTGGCGACCAAAGGGGCCAGTCCTATTTCTTCCGGCTCGGGCGGAGGCGTCGCCGGCACCCGTTCCACCGCGGCGGGTTCTTCGCCAACCGCCGGTGCCGGATCCGAGTCCTCCGGCGAGGACGCCTCGCCGGCGACCAACGGAGCCAGTCCCACTTCTTCCAGCTCGGACGGAGGGGTCGGAGGCGCCGGTTGCATCCCGACGGGCTCTTCGCCAACCGCAGGTGCGGAATCCGAGTCTTCGGCCGAGGACGCTTCGCCAGCGACCAACGGGGCCAGTCCTACTTCTTCTTCCGGCGCGGGCGTCGGCGTCGCCCGCGCCCGTTCCGCCGCGGCGGGTTCTTCGCCTGCGGGGTCCAGAAGTACCTCGACCAGTTCCGGGCCCGCGTTCCGTTGGTCCGACGACAATCCGGGCGCGGGCACCGCCGGCGGCGCGGACTGGGCGGCAACCGATGGCGGCAGCCGCGCGGCGCCGTATCCCATTTCGTCCAGCACAGCGACCAACTCGACCAATCCGGCGCTCGATGTGATCGGGCCGACAAGGACGCGGTATAGCTTGACCGCGTCGAGACCATCGCCCATGCCGAATTCGACGACGTCGATGGGTTCGGTCGTGACGCGTCGCAGTTCGGCCGCGACATCCCGCGCCTCGGCCCCGGTCGCATGGGCGCCGATGCGCACGTAATACTCCCCGCCGACCTTGATGGCGTACGGTCGCAATTCGCTTCTGTCTATCCGCCGACGGTCCGCGCCGGGGGCAGCGTCGGCGGGCCGCTCTTCGCGCGCATCGACATCCGGCCTCGCATACGCTTCCAAGCCGGGTTCCTCCGGCGTCCGATCCTCGACGACATCCTTTTCGACAGCCGCCGGCTCGTCGCTCGGCGCCAGCCCCCGGACGCCGGGCAATGACGCGGCGGCCGCCGCCGCCATGTCCCGAGCCCGGTCCGCACTCGCGCCTTCGGGCGCCATGTCCGCGGACAGGTCGAGGGCTCGCGACAGGTTGTCGGCCAGCATCTCCTCTTCCGGCGCAAGCAATACGGCCCGTTCCATGAACTTGATGGCGCCGCGAATATCGCCTTCGAGCAGGGCCACGAGGCCCAGACCGTTCAGGCCCCAGGCGACGCTCAGGGTTGGCGCCGGCTCTCTTTCGGAAGTCAACCGCGAGAAGCTCTTGCGGGCGGCTTCGAGTTCGCCCATGGCGAGCGCGGCGCGTCCGTGCGCGAGCAGTGCCGGGTGGCGTTCGTCGGCCCGCCTCGCGTGCGCAACCGCCGCCGCGTACCAGCGGGCGGCTTCCGCCGTGTTCCGGCCCGCCACGGCCAAATCTCCCAAGCCCATGCGCGCGCTCACCGAGTCGGGATCGACTTCGAGAAGTCTCCGGTAGAGACGTTTCGCCGTCTCCGTCTGTTCCGCCTCGAGCGCGACCCTGGCCATGGGCAAGACCGCCTCTTCCACGCGCTGGATGCGCAATCTGTCGCTTTCGTTGGGCAGGACCGAACAACTGCCGATGAGCAAGGTCGCCACGCCGAAAGCCAAACCGAAACCCGGCGCGCGGGTCACGGAGAGAACGGGCGCCAGAAACACTACCTCTTCAGACCCCATGTGGCGAAGGGAGGAATCGCTGTAGTATATTTGAAAAGCTCCCCATCCACCGGCGGCGCTCGGGCATGGCAGGAACCGCGATACAACGAGGAACATTCAAATCCTCCCGGCGCGGGTCTGCGGGCGTCATGGCCGTGGACTTCGCGCTCGTTTTCCTCGCCTCCCTGGCGCTGTTCGGACTCGCGGGCGAGCTCTACCGCATCTCCCTGATCGATCAGGTGCTTGCGCGGGTGACCCATGAGAGCGCCCAGGCAATCTCGGCGTTGCCCGACGGCAACGTCGGGTGCGAAGCGACGATACAGGGAGCGTTGAACCGAAACGTCGGAGCGCGCTGGCTTTTCGACCGCAACGGCAACGATACCGTGGACATCGTTTTCAGCTATGGCGATGGCTGGCCCGCCGTCACCCTGAGCAACGAGATAGGCATCGCCATCAGTTGGGACGACGATCCCACGAACGGCGTCGACTGGACCGATGCGAGGGCGGGGTCCTGCGGTGGCGACGGCAGCTGGCTCCGGCTGCGCTCGCAGTTCGCCGTGCAACCCTGGTTCGGCCCGGTCCGGCCGTTCTGGGGCGAAATGTACCGGCAACACGAGAGCTGGGGCAGAAACACCCGGACGTACTGAAGCCGTGAAGCAAAAGCTGCTCCGGCGAGCCCATTCGCGGCGCGGTTCGGCCGCCATCGAGTTCGCCGTGCTCGTGCCGTTCATCCTCGTGCTGTCGGCGGCGATTTGGGATCTGCGCGTCTTCACGGCCTACCGCACCGACGTCGCGCGCGAGATGTTCGTCATCGCCGAACTCATCGCCAACGGCGGAGCATGGACCAGCGACACGCCGGTGGAAAACCTGATCGAAGCGGCCGCGGCGCGGCTGGGCAACACAAGCGCGGGAGTGCTGCACGTCGCGGTGGTGACGCGCGGTGACGGGGCCACTCCTCCCATCTCCCGATACGACGGCACCGCCTGCGACCCCAACGGATGGTGCCCGCCGTTCGTGCTGAAGGAGTTTTACGATTACGACTTCCCGGTCGGTACGGGCGAGTGCGCGAGCTCGACCAGGACCCTCCCGGACGAGGGGGACCGCTTCGACGCGGACGCGGTCGTCCTGCCGTTCGAAAACGCGGACCCCGACGGCGGCGGTTCCCTGGCCGCGCCGACCGTCGATGCGTGGGTCAGCCGCAACATGCAGCAGGGAGAGTGGTGGGTTGTCGTGGATAGCTGTTCGCATTTCGGCGAAGGTCCGCGCTCCCGGCTGATCGGCAAGCGATTCATGCACATGGGGCTTGCCTGGCTCGATGTCTCGCCGGTATTGCAAAGGCGCGCCGCCTGGGCTTCCATCGACCTTCTGGCGGATTGCGACTGGTGCTAGACTTCTATCCATGATCCAGGGCACAAGCATTGCGAAGGGTCTCGCGCGTCTCCGGCGATCGGTCCTGGCCTTTGTGGGTTCGCGCAAGGGCGGCGCCATGCTCATCGGGGGAAGCCTGGCGATGGTCTCCATGGCGGGCGCCGGCGGCATGATGGTCAACTACGGCTGGCACGAAGCCCAGAAGGAGGAGATCGACGGGGCGCTGCGGGCCGGCGTTTCCGCGTCCGCCCTGCTCATGCGGGGTAAGCTGACCCAGGTCGAAGAACAGATCAAGGAACGCGTCGCGGACGTCATGCGGGGACTGTTGGGCAACATCACCATATCCAAGGACGACATAGAAATCGTACACGACTCCGCCACCAACCAGACTACGATCAGGATTGCCGGAACCGCGAAGTTCTGGTTCGCGAACCTCTGGGGCGGCGGCGGCATCGGCGCAACGGAATCCCTGACGGGGACATCCGTCACCGTCGCGTTCGACGTGAGCCAGTACGAATTCGCTATCGCGCTCAATGTGTCGCCTTCAATGAACCAAGTACCGTTTACTTGGACCGAGACCAAGCTGGACGCGGTGCAGGACGCCATCCGCACGGTCGGGCAGACCGTGGACACCGTATCGCAGACCGATCCCGGCACCATCACGCTCGCCATTGTACCCTTCTCGAGCGTCGTCAACGTCGCGGACACGTCGGGGACGTCAAGAACGGACGCCAAGGAGCGCTACGTGCGCATGCTCACCGGCGCCGAGTACAGTACGCAGACCTCCCGGGACACCGAGGACCATTGGGTCGACACTTTCCATTACTACGGCACCGGCGCCGACATGGGACCGCTCGCGTCGCGCAGTCTGCCCGACTTCCTGGCCGCCGCCGACTGGAACCTGCACAAGGCGGGAACGGAGAACGTATCCACCCAAGCGCCCACCGTCGGCACATGGAGTTTCGAGGGAAAGGACTTCTGGAACGGCTGCGTGATGGCGAGGTGGGGCGCGTACTGGGACGTCGACGCGAGGCCCGCGCCCTGGGATGCCGCCGATACGGACAACTGGCCCGCCAAGAAATCAGTCGATGGCTGGGTTCCCGGCTCGGCCAGCATCGCCGATGTGCCGCTGCACCTCTCGGATGCGCCCCCGGATGCGAGCGATCCGAGCACCCGTTTCACCGCGTTCTCCTGGCCGGACGCAACCATCAACGACTCTGCCGATAGCGAACTCCACCACGTCCTGCGCAAGACACTCGATTCGAGTCATGTCCCACGTTATTTTTCCAGACCGGATAACTTTTGGCATCTGCGCGCCCAGGACCTGGGCGGCAGTCTCCACTGCTCCTGGGCGGCGCCCATCGTGCCGCTTACGGACGATTCGACGGCGCTGAAAGCGGTAGACCATTACGATGTCCGGGGTTCTTTTGGGAGACGCGGATGGGGCCAGACGTTTCTGCATCTCGGTGTCGTCTGGGGGCTTCGAGCGCTGTCGCCCCTATGGCGCGACGTGTGGGATACCAAGGACGCGTCGGGCGATGTCCTGCCGCGCACGCCGTGCCGTGCCGGAGGACCGTTTCAGGGCTGCTCGCAGTTCGTGAACAAGGCCATCTTGATCATATCGGATGGCGGCAATAACTTTGGCACCGGCGCCCCTCGCGGCCGACGCGTCGGAACCGTTGATCGTACCACCGCGATAACGTCGAATTTTAACCTGACCCAACCCCAGTGTCGCCGCTGGTTTCGCGACGTCGCGGCCTACAAGACCGCCATGTCCGCCACAGACGCGACAACTTTTGCAGGCAATTTCGATACCGATGCGACCGGCGTCTTCGACTCGACCGGGATGGACGCGGTACTCGACGCCTTTCAGGCCGTTCACCCGACCGTATCGGCCAAGGATCCCACCGTGCCGGCGGATCTGCTGGTCATCAACGCGCATCGGACCCTCTGGAAGAGTGCGCTCGACGACATGACGCCCTGGCAACTCTTCCGAGGCTACGACGCCGATTCGCCGACCAAGACCACGGACGCGACAGACGTGCTGACGAACCCTGCGAACAAGTTCGGTCTGACGGGCCGCCCCGCGCAGAACGGACACTTCTGCAGGCCGACATCGCCGTTCAGCGCCTACGGTCGGGCGGAAGATCTGGTCCGGGTCGGAGACGGCCCGCCGGTGAGCGGCGTGGCGCCCTTCTCGGTGCCAAGCTGGAAAGTCACCTCCCCGGCAAACGATCTCGCGAAACCGAACTCCGAACGGCTCGACGACTGGTTCCTGCAGGCCTGCCGCTTCGCCGGGCAGCGCGGCGTACACATCCACGCCATCTTCACCGGCGATCAATATTTCCCTGGCACAGCAGAAAACAAAGCCCTTCTGGAATCCTGCATCGACCTGGGCTACGGCGGCAACCCCCAACAGAATGAGCTGCTCGTTGCGCCCACCGCGCAGGAGTTGAAGGACGCGATCATAGACGTCATCGACATCAGGCGCAGGTTGCGTTTCGTCGACTCATAGCGCCGCGAACGGGGCGTGCGTACGGCGGCGTAAAACGCCGATCATCGGATTCTTGGTTTTGTTTTCGCGGTTGCCGAAACACGGGCGGTTTGTCAATATGCGGCATTCGTCGCTTGGCCGCGCGTCGGGGACACCTGATCGGTTCGCGCGGGGAGATATGCCGTGAAAACAGGAGTTGCATGGGTACCGGCGCCGTCCTGCGCGATGACGGCCATGTCCGCGCATCTCGAGTTCGCCTCCGCTGCGCCGCGAACAGGCCTGTAGCATGCCCCGTTCGATCCAGCGCAGACGCGCCCTGCCGCAGAACCGCCAGCAACAGGGACGCGAATTGGGTGTCGTGCCCCAGGCGGCCGAGCAGGACCGTCACGAAGCCGTCATCCCGTTCTATCACCAGCGCGTCCTAGAAAGCCTGGACGCCGGGACCGCCGCCTCCCTCGACAGCGACGATCTGGCGGAAACGGTGCAGCAGATGCTGCGCCAGCTCGAAACCGCGGCCGACGCCCCGTCGATCGGCGGCGCTCACCGGAGCATCGCCCGACGGATCGTCGACGAGATGCGCGGGCTGGGTCCGCTGGGGCCCCTGCTGCGGGATCCGGACATAAGCGACATACTGGTCAACGGCCTGCACTCGGTCTACGTCGAGAAGCACGGCGTGCTGCGGCAGGTGGATGTGCGCTTCCGCGACTTCGACCATCTCACGCGCCTGGCGCAGCGCATCGCGGAAGGCGCGGGGCGGCGAGTGGACGAGTTGAGCCCGATGTGCGACGCGCGCCTCGAGGACGGCTCCCGGGTGAACATCATCGTGCCGCCGCTGGCGATCGACGGCGCAGCGATCTCCATTCGCCGTTTCCGCCAGGGCGGCTTCTCCCTGCTGGACCTCGCCCGCGGCGGCGCCATGCATCCCGGCATGGTCTCGATGCTGGAATTGGCGGCGCGGGCCAAGCTCAACGTGGTGGTTTCCGGCGGCACCGGGGCCGGCAAGACGACCATCCTGAACGCGCTGTCCGGGATGATCGGCCAGGAAGAGCGCGTCGTCACGCTGGAGGACGCGGCCGAACTGAAACTCATGCAGCCCCATGTCGTCCGCCTCGAGTCGCGCGCGCCTTCTTCCGAGGGCACCGGCGAGATCACGATGCGGGACCTGCTGAAGAACGCGCTGCGGATGCGGCCAGACCGGATCGTCGTCGGCGAGGTGCGCGGCGCCGAGGCGCTCGAAGCCATGCAGGCGATGAACACCGGACACCCGGGGTCGATGGTGACGGTGCACGCGAACAGCCCGCGCGACGCGATCAGCCGGCTGGAATACCTGGTCATGATGGGGTCGGGCGAGATGCCGCTGTCCGCGATCCGCAACCAGGTGATCTCCGCCGTCGACATCGTGGTGCACGCCTCGCGGTTCAGCGACGGCAAGCGCAGGGTCGTGGCCATCACGGACGTATCGGGCCTCGAGGGCGACGTGCCGGTGCTCGAGGACATCTGGTCTTACGATCCCGGCTCGGACCGGTTCGTCTGCAGCGGCACCCGCCCGTCCTTCGCCGGGCGGGTGGAGGACACGGGCCTCGGCGACCTGCTGACCGCGAGCATGTCCGCCGCCCGCCAGGGACTCGCGGTCTAGCTAGTGCTCCGTCAAGCCCAAATCTGCGGGTATCTGCGGGTCTTTTTGCCCCCTGGACTTTGTTGCTCCTCCTTGTGTGGTGCCTGCCACACGGCGTCGTCGCGCCTCGCCAGGAACCAAAAATCCCTCGCAGCTACACT
>CAZFGB010000038.1:0-12908 GCA_964518405.1 uncultured Pseudomonadales bacterium
GTGTAGCTGCGAGGGATTTTTGGTTCCTGGCGAGGCGCGACGACGCCGTGTGGCAGGCACCACACAAGGAGGAGCAACAAAGTCCAGGGGGCAAAAAGACCCGCAGATACCCGCAGATTTGGGCTTGACGGAGCACTAGAAGCGTTCCAGTTCCGCGTGCGGCAACGCGCCGCCCCTGACATGCATGCCGCCGAGTTCCGAGCAACGGGCGAGGGTGGGAATCGCCTTGCCGGGGTTCATCAGGCCCGCCGGGTCGAAGGCAGCCTTCAGGCGATGGAACTGGTCGAGTTCGGCGTCCGTGAACTGGGCGCACATCGCATCCAGCTTCTCGACCCCTACGCCGTGCTCGCCGGTGACGGTGCCGCCGCGCGCGACGCAGAGCTTCAGGATTTCGCCGCCGAACTCCTCGGCCTTCTGGAGCTCGCCGGGTTTGCCGGAGTCATAGAGGATGAGCGGATGCAGATTGCCGTCGCCGGCGTGAAAGACATTCGCCACGGGGAGCCCGAATCGGTCCGACAGGGCGCCGATCTCGGCCAGTACGCTGCCGAGTTCGCGCCGCGGGATGGTGCCGTCCATGCAGTAATAGTCGGGGGCCAACCTTCCCGCCGCGGGGAAGGCCGCCTTGCGTCCGCGCCAAAGGGTTTCGCGCTCGGTCTCCCCCGAGGCGATGCGCACCTCGGCCGCGCCGGCCTGATCGAGGACTTCGCGCACGATTTCGACATCCGCGTCGACGCCCTCGTCGGTGCCGTCGAGTTCGCATAGCAGGATCGCCGCCGCGTCCCGCGGATACCCCGCCTCGGCATAGTCCTCGGCGGCATTGATCGCGAGCGCGTCCATCATCTCCAGCCCGGCGGGTATGACCCCGCCGCGAATGATCGCCGCGACCGCGTCGCCGGCACGGCGGACGTCGTCGAACGCGGCCAGCAGCATGCGCTTCGCGAACGGTTCGGGGAGCAGTTTGACGATGACTTCGGTGACGACGCCGAGCATCCCTTCCGATCCCACCATCACGGCCATCAGGTCGTATCCGGGCGCGTCGAGGGTCCTGCCGCCAAGGACCAACTCGTCGCCTTCGAGGGTCTGCACCGTCATGCCGAGCACGTTGTTGAGCGTGAGGCCGTACTTCAGGCAGTGCACGCCGCCGGAGTTCTCCGCCACGTTGCCGCCGATGCTGCAGGCGAGCTGCGACGACGGGTCGGGCGCGTAGTAGAGGCCGAAGGGCGCCGCCGCTTCGGTGATCTTCGCATTGGGCACGCCGGGTTCGACCCGCGCCGCGCAGGTTTGCGCGTCCAGATCGAGAATTCGGTTCATCTTGGTGAGCGTCAGCAGAACGCCTTCGGCGAGGGGACGCGCGCCGCCGGAAAGGCCGGTCCCGGCGCCGCGTGTGACGACGGGCACCGCGTTCTCGCGGCAGATGCGCAAGACCGCGCGAACCTGTTCGACCGTCTCGGGCAGCGCCACGACCCAGGGCTTTTGCCTGATCGCGGTGAGACCGTCGGTCTCGAAAGGCGTCAACGCATGGGTATCAGTGACGACGTTTCCGGGCGGTAGCCGATCGCGCAGCAGTTTGATGACTCGGGGGTCGCGCATGGACCTGGCGCTTGAGGCCCTCCTTGGGTTGTCGCCGCCGCGACCGAATTATACGCGGGAGGGGAGATACGGTACTGTTGGCCGACACACGCCAGATGCAGCATGTGATTGATGTCCCGGTAAACAGGTCCGTAGCGGTGGTCATTCCCGCGTATCGATGCGCTGACCGTATCCTGGACCTGCTTGAGCGGATCGACGAGTCCGCCTTCCTCATCGTCGTGGTGGACGACTGCTGTCCCGAACGAACCGGCGACCTGGTGCGGCGATCAGTTGCCGATTCGCGGGTTCGCGTCACTTCGAACAGCCATAACCTCGGGGTAGGCGGCGCCACGGCCGTCGGATTCGCCGAGGCGTTGGAGGCCGGCGCGGAGATCATCGTCAAGCTCGATGGCGACGGCCAGCATTTTCCGGAGTGTGTCAACGACCTCGTCAGGCCCATTGCGCTCGGCGAAGCCGACATGGTGAAGGGCAATCGCCTGTTCGATCTTGCCGTCTGTCTGCGACGAATGCCGATCTGGCGCCTGCTCGCGAACGTGACGCTTTCCCTTGTTTCCAAACCGGCGACGGGGTATTGGGACGTCGTCGATCCGGCCTGCGGCTTTTTCGCCGTGCATCGGAAGATTGTCGGCCGGCTGCCGTGGTCCAGAATCGACAAAGGCTACTTCTTCGAGACGGATTTGCTCTTCTGGCTGGGCACTCTGGGATCAAGGGTCGCGATGGTCCCGATGGAGCCGGTCTACTTCGAGGCCGGGTCGAGCAAGCGAGGGGCAAGACTCTGGCGGGAAGCTGTGCCGTTCGCTCTCAAGTCCGTTCGAAATGTGATACGGCGGCTGGCGCGCCGGGCCCTATCGGAGATGCCCTGACGGCTCTGCGCGGGTCGGCTTGTCGAACTCGGTGCGGTGGACGACGAAGCCATCCACGCCCAGTTCCGCAGCCGACACCGGAATGAGCCAGGGCGGCGGCTTCCCCCGCGCCAATCGCGTGTAGACGCCATCCGGCCCGGCGCGTTCGAGGTGCCAGTCGTGACCCTGCCAACCCGGCAAGGCAGGGCATTGCACGATGAAAGCCACCTCCCGGCGCACGGCGACCAGCTTGGCGGATTGGGGCGCCGACAGCAGGATGGCGCGAGCATCCGACATGCCGTCCGCGTTGCGATGGCAGCCGGTGGCCAAGACTCCCAGTCCGCTGAAATGCGCGAGTTCCGGACCTGGCGTAGGGTAGCTCGCTATCGTTCCACCGCCCTCGCGCGCAAGCCCGGCCAGGGCCGCGCCGACCGACGGCCAGTCGCAACCTCGGTCATTTATGAGGGTGTCGGGATAACGATGACTCGACTCATCGGCAAGGCGGACGCCGATGGCCCATCCCAGGTAGGGCGACAGCATGGCGTAAAACATGGCCAGCCCGGCCGCCGCGGTGCGCAGTCCCGCCGGCGACTTGGCGAGGCAGTACCGCGCGAGACCGGCGGCGGTGCCGCCGAGCGCGATGGAAGCGAAAACCGTGTAGTGCTGAAGCAACCGCCACTGCCAGAAGGCGAGGGCTGCCCCGACGGCCATGCCCAGCGCGAGGACCATCCACGCTTCGCGGCCTGGGCCGCGTCCCAGGTTCCAGGCTGCTCCCGCCGCGGCGAACCCAAAAGGGAACAGGTAAAGGCCCAGAAGCCCCGGCATCGCCAGGAACAACATGCCCGCGCCGGGATCCGCGCCGCGACGGAGTTCTTGCACCACGGCGTCGAGATTGCCGTAGGGTCCCAGAAAGAAATCCGGCACGGCGGCCCACAAGGCCAGCAGTGCGCCTCCCGTGACGGCTGTCGCCGCCGCGGTGCGCGCACCGCCGCCGAGGTCGGGCCAGCGCCTTTGCGTCAAGGCGAGCGTCCCCGCCGCAGTCGCGAATACTGCCCCCATCAGAACATGGGTCCCGGAGATGCGGTCCGACTCCAGCAACCACCACTCTGTCGCCGGACGCTCGACCGCCAGACCGGCGGTGACGGCGACGGCCATTCCGATGGCGTACCGCCACAAGCCACGTACGTTCCGCTCCCGGCCCCATATGACCCAGGCAAGCCCCATCGCGATGGCGCCGATACCTGCGGGAATCAGCATCTCCGTTCCCGACCAGATTCCGATTCCCGCCGCCACGCCCGCCGCGCCGGCCAAGCGTCCGCTGTTTTCGTCCCCGCTTGCGTGGCGCAGCACCAATGCGACGGTCAAGGCGGTCAGGCATAGATGCAGCGCATGGTGATCGAATTCATCCAAGCCGAAACGGGAGTACGCCATCGGCGTCATCAGGAAAGCCAGCACGGCGAGAAGCGTGCCTCCGGGCCTCAACACCGCCCCCGCGCCCCACGCGAGCGCCACCGCCGTCGCCATGTGCAGCAGCGGACCGGACAGCATCCCCGCGACCCGCACGGCTTCCTCCGGCGGCAGACGCAGCCGAAGCGGTGCAGCCAGCCCGAGCACCACGCCGGCGAAGGGTGCTGTGAGATGCGTTTCGAGCCCGTATGGCGCGTTGTGCTCCCGGACGACCGGGCGCCATCGGGAGGTCTCGATCCATCCCGCGACGAGCGCGAGCCATGTATAGCCGTCACCGTTGTTCAGTTCCCGTTGGTCGAGCGTGTCTCCGTTTAGTTGCATGCAGGAGACTTGGAACAGCAGCGTGACCGCCGCAGCCGCGAACAGCGAAGCAAATTGCCCCCGCGCCCGGACGGGAACGGCGGAATGTCGCGGTGATCGGTCCTGAAGGGTCAAAATGCCATGCCCCGGAGCTCTTGCCTGATCGCGGTGAGCCCGTTCGTCTCGAGCGGCGTCAACGCATGGGTGTCCGTGACGACGTTTCCGGGCGATGGCTGATCGCGCAACAGCTTGATGACTCCAAGGTTGCGCATGGACCTGGGCGCTTGAGGCCCTCCTTGGGTTGTCGCCGCCGCGACCGAATTATACGCGGGACGGGAGATACGGTACTGTTGCCCGCCACACCGCGTCGCTGCAGCCTCGCCAGGAACCAAAAACCCCTCGCGGCTACACTCGCATCTTTGGATTTGACGGAATACTAGGCGCATGGGTTCAAGGACTGTCATCAAAAATGCCCGGATCGTGAACGAAGGCACGGTGACCGAGGGCGACCTCGCCGTCCGGAATGGACGCATCGAGCGTGTCGGGGGAACGGTCGCGGGCGATGTGGAGATAGACGCCGCCGGCGCCTGGCTGATGCCGGGGATGATCGACGACCAGGTGCACTTCCGGGAACCCGGGTTCGAGCACAAGGCCACCATCGAGACGGAGTCGGCGGCGGCGCTGGCGGGCGGCGTGACGAGCTACATGGAGATGCCCAATTGCATCCCGCAGACCACCGACGCGGGCGCGCTGGAGGACAAACATCGGCGCGCGGCGGCCAAGTCCGCTGCAAATTACGCCTTCTACTTCGGCGCGACCAACGACAATCTGGAGGCGATCAAGGCCGTGGACCCGCTGAAGGCCTGCGGCGTCAAGGTGTTCATGGGCGCGTCCACGGGCAACATGCTGGTGGACGACGAAGACACCCTGGAGGGCATCTTCGCGTCGAGCCCGCTGGTGATCGCGACGCACTGCGAGGACACGCCGACGATCCTCGCCAACGAGGCGCGGGCCCAAGCGCAATACGGCGATGCGATCCCCATCGAAATGCATCCCCGGATCCGCTCCGAGGAAGCCTGCTACAAGTCGTCGAGTCTGGCGGTGGAACTCGCCCGACGCCACGGCAGCAGGCTGCACGTGCTGCACCTCACGACCGCGCGCGAACTCGAACTGTTCGAGACCGGTCCGGTCGAGAACAAACGCATCACCGCCGAAGTCTGCGTACACCATCTCTTTTTCGACGAGACGGACTACGCGACCCGCGGCGCGGACATCAAGTGCAATCCGGCGATCAAGACGCCGGACGACCGGCGGGCGCTGCGGGCGGCCGTGCTGGAGGACCGCATCGACGTCGTCGCGACGGACCACGCGCCGCATACGCGCGAAGAGAAGGGCCTGCGCTATATCGATGCGCCGGCGGGCATGCCGCTGGTGCAGCACGCGCTGCTGAGCGTGCTCGAGCATATGCCGGTGGAAACGGTGGTCCAGAAAACGGCCCATGCGCCTGCGCTTAGGTACGGCGTCAGGGAACGCGGCTTCCTGCGGGAAGGCTACTGGGCGGACCTGGTGTTGATCGATCCTGGTCAGACGACGGTGGTCGACGACGAGCGCCTTTACTACAAGTGCGGCTGGTCGCCGTTCTCCGGAGTGACTTTCGGATCGCGGGTGACCCACACGTTCCTCAATGGGCACCTGGTGTTCTCGGACGGCGAAGTGCGCGACACGTCCCGCGCGATGGCAGTGGAATTTGACCGTTAACGCAACGGACTGGCTTCGAGTTTTTCGAACGGCCTTTTCGTTCCTGAGACGTTGATGTTGAGACATGTCGGCTGCCGGATTGCGACGCCGGGCGGTTGACTTGCGGATGCGATAGGCAGACGATTTCCAGTGACAGTTCACGAATCCAATCGCGGCGTGAGCGCGGAATCGAGAGACTGGACAATCGAGTGCTTGTGCGACCGAACGGAACAAGGCGACCGGCTGGCTTGATGCCAGCGCCGCGCTGGTCGGGCGGATAGCCGGGCACGAGTGATGGCTACCAAAATGGATGTCGGCGGCTACTCGACAGATGAGCGTCTTGCGCGCCTGGAAACCCACTTGCTGCATATGGCCACGAAAGCATGGGTCCTCGGAGGCGTGGTAGGCGGCATGGTGGCGGCGGCGACCCTGACGCTCGCCATCATCAAGCTGTTTGCCGTATAGCCAGAAAGACACATTGCCAACCGCCGTCCTCCCATCAGCAGCGGCGTTCGTTGCATCCCCAGGCGCAGCGAACCCCTATTGATCGGCGGAAGGGATCGGCTCGGCTTCCACCACCAGCGCATGAGATGCGGCGCGGTCGAGGTCTTCCGGCACCGGGGATCCATCCTTCGCGAGGCCCACTTCGTGGTACACGGCGTCTCCGGGAAACCGGGTGAGATAGCCGGCCAACAACTCCCGGACCGTCGCGGGATCGTCGTCGATGACCCGCGCGGAACAGCGGACGTCGCGTCCGGCGAGGCGCAGAATCACGGTGGGATCATGCTTCAGGTTCGGCCACCACTTCGCGTCCCGGTTCGTGAACCAGCGGATCGTCGAGCCAACCTTGATGTAGCGCACCGGCGTCGTGTAGAACCGGCCCGTCACTCGCCCCCTGAAGGTCATCAGCATCAGGCTTCGGCTCGCAAGCCCGTGCAGGGGCGAGCGCAGCAGCAGCCCGATGCAGGGATTGATGATCGCGAAGAGCGGTTCGGGGAACCTCATGTCTCGCCGGTCCCGGCGAATGCGCGCTCGGCCTGCGACCGCGCCCAGTCGTAGTCCGCTTTGCCGTTGGGAGCGCGCCGGATCTCATCGACGAACAGTATGCGCTTGGGAGACTTGTATCCCGCGAGGTGGTCGTGGGCGAAGTCGATGAGGTCCTGCTCGTCCATCGTATCGCGGGCGGACGCGACGGCGATCACACGCTGGCCGAAACGCTCGTCGGCCATGCCGACGACGAGACAATCGTATATCTCCGGGTGGCGCTTGAGCGCTTCTTCCACTTCTTCGGGATAGACCTTTTCGCCGGCGGTGTTGATGCAGTTGCTGCCGCGGCCGAGAAGCGTGATGGCGCCGTCGGCCTCCACCGTGGCCCAGTCGCCGGCAAAGCTGTACCAGATCCCGTCGATTTCCTTGAACGTCTCGGCGGACTTTTCCGGGTCCTTGTAGTAGCCGAAGGCCGCCGTGCGGCCGCTGGCCAGCCTGCCGACTTCCCCCGAACCCGGTTCGACGTCGCGGCCGTCCTCGGCGAATACCCGAACGCCGCGGTTGATCCTGAACCTGGCCGTTTCGGCGGGGTTGTCGCGCGTCGCGACCGACGTGGCCAGGCCGCCTTCGGTCGCGCCCATGGTATCCAGCAGCGCCATGTCCTGATGCTCGAGCAGGCTCGCCTTGACCTCGGCGCTCCACATGACGCCGCTGGAGATGATCTGCTTCAGCGAGGAGATGTCGTAGGCGTTGCCTCGCGCCTTGGCATCGTTCAGCGCATCCAGCATGGGCTTGGCGAACGCGTCGCCGACGATGGTGACGGTGGTGCAACGGTTTCGCTCGATCTCGCCCCATATCAGGTGCGGGTCCAGCCCGAGTTTCGATATCGTGACGACCGTTCCGCCGCCGAGCAGCTGCATCATCGAGCCAAGCCACATCCCGGTCCCGTGCATGAGCGGACAAGCGGTCAGGCTTACCGGCTGAATCCCCCGCTCGGACAGCGACTCGATCACCGCCGGCACGTCCTCGACCTGTTTCGGGGCGGCGGCGCGGCTGCCGAGAAGAAAGGCCGCAAGTCCCAGGACAAAGGGGTGGTGGTGGTACATCACGCCCTTGGGCATGCCCGTGGTGCCCCCGGTGTAGAGCATGTAAATGTCATCGCCGGGCCGCGTCATGCGGTCCATCGGCGCATTGCCGCGGATGACCTGTTCGTAGTCGAAGACATCGGGGAGAAGCGCCTCGGTGCCGTCATCGACCTGGATGTAGGTCGTAACCCGCGGCAGCCGGTTGCGGATCTCCCAGATGCGCGCCGCGTAGCAGGCCTGGAAGAAGACGACTTCGGCGTCGGCGTTGTCGAGCAGGTAGACGAGTTCGTCGAACTTGTAGCGATAGTTGACGTTCACGGGAACGCCGCGCGCCTTGAAGACGCCGTATTGGGCTTCGAGGTATTCGTTTGAATTGTGCAGGTATATGGCCGCCTTGGAGTCCGGGCGGAAACCTCGCGAACGCAGGAACCCGGCGATGCGCGCCGCCCGTTCGTCGTACTCGCGCCAGCTTCGCCTAGTGTCTCCGCAGACGAGGGCGTCGCGGTCGGGAACCACATCGGATATGGCTTCCCAAGCGGAGGCGAAATGCAGGTCCATTTCCGACTTTCCAACGGATTCAATCGTTGAAACTAATGAATCGGCACCTCGATGTCACGTTCACCGGCAAGCCCCAGCCTGGGCAGCGAGTACCGGTTCGGGCGCGAACAGGCGGGATTGTGCGCACGAACCTTTGGAATGGTGGTAAGGAATATGTCAACTATTAGCGATTTTCGCCATCAAATGGAACGAAAAGTCCGCATTCCCGTCACGTGAAATGGATGTCCCTTCGCGCGCGGAACGCTTCGAATTTGCACCGAAGCTGGCGAATTTGCGCTCCCGCCCGCCCTGGTCGGCAAAAACAGGCGCCGTCAAGTGAACTTGGCACGTTTCTTGATGCCCAAGGAGGTAGTCGAGACTTGAGATTGGAGTCATGTTCAGACTGTCGCGGATTAATGCGCCGCGCGGCACCGTCGCCGCGTTTGGCTTGGTCGTCGTCGCGATGCTTCTGTTCGGAGTCATCGCGCAGGCGCATGGTCCGGCGGTCGCCGGCGGGTCGCCGGACACGGCAACGCACGTCATGGAACTGTCGAAACGTTAGGGGAACGAGAAATGGACTACGAGGCGGATGAAGCCAGCCGCGGGCACCTGGCGCTGGACCATGCTCGACGTTGGATCGGAGGCGTCTGCGCCGGATTCGCGAGCTATTTCGGTATCGATCCGGCCCTGATACGGGTTGGCGCGGTCATCACCGGTCTGTTTTTCCCCAAGATCGTCATCTCCGCTTACCTGGTCGCATGGCTCGTTCTGGACCGACGTAAACCCGGGCCCAGACCTGCTTCGCGCTAGGAATCGATTCCAGCCTCGAGCCGATTCGCGGGTCTTCTCGCCGGAAAGGAGTCGTGCTCCAGCGCCCGCTCCAAGGCGCCGCGGCAACCCGTTTGGCCGAAAGGCGTAAGCGGGGTACGCTCTCTGCCGCATGTACCTGCTTGAATATCGTGTTCCCATCAGCGCCGCGGTGCTGGTGTTTTCGTTCGCGTCGGTGTTCGTCCTCACAAGTCAGACCGGCTCCAGCATTCCGACCTATCTGCTCGCTATCCTGACCCTCGCGGGGTGGCGCCGATGGTCGGGTCTCTGGCTTGACCGGACCTTTCTCTGCGCCGTGGCGCTCATCGGCTATTTGGCGGCATCGAGCTTCTGGTCGGACGCATTCGACGCCCGGGACACGTTCAGCCGATGGGCTCGGGCGCTCGTTCTGGTGCCCTTCGTCGTGGCTGCGGCCGAGGGATTCCGCACCGACTGGTTCTTTCGTAACCTGACCGTGACCATTGCCGCGTTCGGCGGTGCCGCGGCGGCGGTGGCGCTGGTTCGTTTTTTCGCCTTTCCCCCGGACGACGGCCGGCTCGGAGGCATTGGCCAACTCGAGTGTCAGGTGTGCGCGGCCCTGATATTCGGCGTAGCGCTGTTGTGCACGATCCACTGGGTATTCGAGGCGCCGTCGCTGCGTTGGCGAGCGTTCGCCGCAATGAATGCGCTGTGTTTGTCTTGGGCTGTGTTCCTGACGGATTCGCGCAATGCCTGGGTGGCGGTGCCGTTCGCGTGCGTCGTTTACATCGTCTGCCGGCGGTCGAGGTCGGCAGCCGGGTTTTCGCTCTTCGTGACGGTATTCGCCATTTCGGCACTGGTGCTGGTGGGGGCGTTGCTCGCGAGCCCCGCGAGTGAGTTCCTGCTGCCGCGCGGCGACAGTTTTCGAACGGCGATCTGGGCGGAGATCCTTGCCCGCGTGATATCGGGCAGTCCGTGGGTGGGCAACGGCGTCTTGACCGACGACGGCGTCTTGATCGGCTGCTATCTGCTGGTGCATCCGCACAGCATGTATCTCGCCGTGTTGTACCAGGGAGGCCTAATCGCCTTCGCCCTGTTTGCTGCCCTGCTCGTCCTCTCGGTGCGAACGCTGCTCAGGAACTTTGCGAGACAGGAGGCGAAGCTGGCGCTCGGCATCTACGCGTTGGCGCTGCCTGCCTATCTCCTCGATGGCCATGAACTGCTCACCAGGATCGGTTGGACGTGGATGCTCATCTGGTTGCCGGTCGCGATCAGCGTCGCGTTAAGCGGCGGCAGCCGACTCGATGACGCGAACCGTTTCGGCGGCAGCTGAGTCCCAGGAAAAGTCCTTGGCCCGGCGGTGCGCCGCATCGGCCAAGCGAGCTCGAAGCGTGGCGTCGGTCGTCATGCGCTTGAGCCCCCCGGCAATGTCCTCGATGGACATCGGGTCGACCAGCAGGCCAGCGTCGCCAGCAATCTCCGGCATCGCCGAGGAAGTGCTCGTGAGCACGGGTTTGCCGAAAGTCATCGCTTCGATGATCGGCAGGCCACAACCCTCGTAGAGACTTGGCATCGCGAGAAAGTCGCAGCTGGCGTATTCCCGCAGCAGGTCCTCGTCCTCAAGCGCTCCGAGATGATGAACGCGTGATTCCAGCCCGTTGGCCCGGATCAGCGCGGTCGGCTTCGGCATGCGCCAGCCCGCGCCTCCAACAAGATGCAGGTCGTGCGCCACTTCGTCCTTGATGCTCGCAAAGGCATTGAGCAGGCGTTCGATGTTCTTTCTCGGCTCGACGGTGCCCACGAAGAGAGCGAAGGGTCGGGTAACCGGGGCGGCGGGAGGCTCTGGTGCGTCGGTGAACGAAGCCTCCTGTATTACGATCGTCTTGTTAGCGGCCTCGGGAAAGTAGCGTTCGATGGAGTGTTTGGTCGCTCCCGAAACCGCGATGAGACGACGCGCTCGACGAATGGCGCCCGGCATCGTCGCGCGTTCGACGAGGTATCCCAGCGGTCTCATTGTCGCCGGTGCGTGCTTCCACACCAAGTCGTGGATGGTGACGACGGCGGGCGTCTTCAGCCCGATCGGCAGGCGGTGGCGGGGCGACCAGAAGACGTCCGCCCGATCCAGCGCCGCCCAGCGCGGAAACATCACCTGGGCATGCAGTTCGTCCGCGCGGTTCGGTGTCCGTGCGACGACATTCCGCCGGGCGCCGCGAGAGGTCATGTCAACAGAAGGGACCGATGTCTCCCAGCGGGACCCCGGGCCGTAGAGGAACCATTCGTGAGTGGATTGCAGCGGCATCCGTCGCAGCAATTCGGTCAGGTATCGACCGATACCCGTCTTGGGCGCGGTCAGGGGGCGGGCATCGACAGCGACTCTCACCGGCCCGCCAGCTTCAGATGTGCGCGCCGTTGCTGCGCTGTTGTTCCGGGTCGAGTGCGTACGGGGTTTTCCGCTCGAGACTGCGGTAGATCGCGTCGTAGCGTTCGCCCATCAGGTCTCCGGTGAAAAGTTGGTCGAACCTTTGCCGGGCGCGCCTGCCCATGGCGCGCGCCATTTCCGGACAATCGTGAATACGGTCCATCGCCTGGCGCAGCGCGGGAGCGGACCCCGGCGCCACGACCAGCCCGGTTTCGCCGCCGATGTTGACGTGACTGGTGCCCGACCCGGCTTCGGTCGAAATCAGCGCCTTGCCGTACATGGCGCCTTCGAGCAGCGCTACGCCGAATGCCTCGGTGCGCAGGTAGGAAGGGAAAACGACGCTGCGGCAAAGCGACAGCAGCGCGACCTTTTCCTCGTCGGATACGTAGCCTGTGAAGGACACGTTGTCGAGGCGCAGCCGGCGCGCCTGGGCGAGCAGTTCGCGTTCGGTCGGCCCCGATCCGGCGATGACGACGCGGAAGGGCGCGTCGGCGATGGCGTCGAGCAGTATGTGCAAGCCCTTGTAGTAGCGAAGGACGCCGATGAACAGAAAAAAGCCCTCTCCGTACCTGTCCCGCATGGTCGCCCGGATGTTCGGCGAGATCGGCGGATAGCTATGTTCGTTCAGGCCGAGGGGAACGATCTCGACCTTGTCCCGATAGCGGAGCACGACGTCGCTGGTGGCGAGGTAGTTGGGCGACGTGCCGACGATGCAGTCGACGCTCCGCAGGAACCGGTTCATGACCGGGCGATAGAGCACCCGCAGCGCGCGCTGCCGGACGATGTCGGAGTGGTAGGTCAAGACGGTCGGGCGCTTCGTCCGCGACGTCAGGTGCAGCAGGTCGCCGAATGGCCACGGGAAGTGGTAATGGAGGATATCGGCCCACTTGGCGAGGCGTTCGTACATCCGGAACGCTTCCAGCGACATGCCGCAGGAAGCGATTTCGACATCGCGACGAGCGCGATAGATCTTGGCTTCGCTGCGGCGTAGAACCCGGGGCCTGGGATTGGCGCTGAGCGCCAGCAGCCGATTTTCGAACCCGCGCGTCTTGGTGAAGAGACAGATTTGCCGAATGACCTCTTCGACGCCTCCGCGGCTATCGGGGAAGTAGGTTCGGTAGACGTGTAGAACGCGCAATGGTCCCCCCGGCATGGCCC
>CAZFGB010000039.1:0-2926 GCA_964518405.1 uncultured Pseudomonadales bacterium
GGGGCTGGGTCAGGCAACAGGGAAGGGACGAGCGCGAAATGCCGATGATCGTCGAGTCGCTGCGCATCTGGCGAGGGCTGGACAAGGAAATCGGCGAGGATGTGGGTTACAGGAAGCAGGGCATCCTGTACCTGGTCGACGACGACAGCCAGCTAGAGCGGTATGCGGCGTGGATCAAGTCCGCGGAGGACTACGCCATCGGCACCCGCCTGATCGAGGGAACCGAGTTGCGTCGTCTCGTTCGCGGCGCGACGGTCCCTTGGCGCTGCGCCTTGTACACCGAAAGCGACGGAAGGGCGGAGCCGCACATTGCGACGCCCGCACTCGCGCGCGCGGCGGGCCGGGAGGGCGCGACTATTCTCGAGTCCTGCGCGGTTCGCGGCATCGAGTCGGCTGCCGGGCGGGTGTCGGCGGTGGTGACGGAGCGCGGCAGCATCGGGACATCCACCGTGCTCTGCGCCGCCGGCGCATGGACATCCATGTTCTGCGGCGCGCTCGGCATACGGCTGCCGCAGTTGCGGCTGCGCGGCACGGTGGCTCGAACCGCGCCCGCCGACGCGGTATGCGACGGCGCCATGATCGGCGGCGGACTGGCGCTCCGCCGGCGGCAGGACGGCGGGTATACCGTGGCGGACGGTGCCGTTCTCGACCACGCCATCACCCCGTCCACGTTTCGCTTCGGTTCGAAGTTCATGGCGGCGCTGCTCATGGATATCGGGGCCACGCGCCTGTCACTCGGCCGCGAGTTTTTCGAGGAATGGGCGATGCCGAAGAAGTGGCCCCTCGACCAGGTATCCCCGTTCGAGCAGTGCCGCGTGCTCGATCCCGAACCGAATCGCAGGACATTGCGAGGGATTCGCGGGAGACTGGACAGGATATTTCCTCAACTCGCATCCACGCCGATCGCGGAGAGTTGGGCCGGCATGATCGAGGCGACGCCCGACATCATTCCGGTCATCGACGAAGCGGAAGGGCTGCGGGGCTTCTACATGGCCACCGGTTTCAGCGGCCACGGTTTCGGCATCGGCCCGGGCGCCGGCAAGGCGATCGCGGGGATGTTGACCGGCCGCGACAGCGGCATTGACCTGGGCGCGTTTCGCCTGGCGAGATTCTTCGACGGGACGCCCATCCGGCCACAGACGTCCGTCTGACCGCGCATTGATGGAATCAGTCGTCGAAAGGCCAGATTTCGAGGCCGTGAATGGCGTTCCGGATGTCCATGGTGAGGTTTACCGACCCGACCTTCTGGTTGCGGTCCAGGTCGTAGAGACTGATGGTTGACGGCGACGAACCCCCGGCCACGAAGGATTCGCCGACGGGACACAGCCCGCGGCCGAAGCCCTGGCGCGCGACCCTGGAGTCGTCGACGCCCGCGAACTCGATTTCATTCGGATCATAAGTCTCGATCCTGAATGCGACGTCGTCGCCGTCGCGACCGGCATAGCGGACGCAGTCGCTCTCGGTGTCGTTGAACAACAATCCATCGCGGTACGGACGCGCGTTGTGCGCGCCCGCGGGCAAGGAGCACACCTCGGTTACCTGCATCTTGCTGTCGAGATGCAGGAGGGCATGGGTATGCAGGCCGGAAAAATAGACTCCGTTCCGGTCGACATGCACCATGTTGATATGGAACGCGTTGACCGGCCTGGGGCCCATATTCGAGCGAGGATCGAACGTGTGGCCGCCCCATGCGTCGTATGGCCTTTGCAGGTGAAACCCCCAGACGTACTGTTCCGTCTCGAGATCGAATGCGAGCAGGCTGTCGAAGCCCGTTGAGGTGAGGAACAGGGTCTTTTCCATGCGACAGATCTCATGGCAGTGCTTCAGGTACCTGTTCCGGTGGGATGCCTGTATCCGGAAACCGCGGTCGTAGCGGAACAGCTCATCGCTCGCGGCGATGTACATGTCGTCACCGTTGAACTCGATGCCCCGCAGACCGCGGTCGGCGCCGCGGCCCTCGAAGTCGATGCCGCTCGTATTCCAGTCGACATGCTGCACGACCTCGCGTTGCTCGAAGTCGACCGTATAGACGCCGCCGTGGCTCTCCCCCTGCCGGGTGCCGCGGACGACGGATGTCGCGATGAGCTTTGGTAGTTGGATCCTCACGCGCGGATTCACGTTACTACGTGCCGTCAGCGATTTCATGTAGGTCGTTCGGGGTGCCAGATACACGAAAGCCCGCATGTGAATGCGGGCCTCGGAAAGAGGGCGGGATTCGTCCGGCGCCTCCGACGGGACTGTAGTCCACCATCGATTCCCGAGTCAAACTTTCGATATGTGCCTGTTGTCGTTGATAGAATCGAATGCGACGCCGCAGACGGACAACCGTCCCCATGCCTCCAAAGCGAATTCGTTCCGCGCCCCCGAAAACCCGATCGCCAATCGGCATCGACGAGTCCGAACTCTGGGCCACCGCCAATACGTTGCGCGGCTCGATGGACGCCGCCGAGTACAAGCATGTCGTACTCGGCCTGATCTTTCTCAAGTACATCTCCGACGCCTTCGAGGAGCGCCACGCCGCCGTACTCGCCGAGTGGGGGCCGGAAGCGGCGGAAGACCCCGACGAATACACCGCCGAGAGCATCTTCTGGGTTCCGCCGGAAGCGCGCTGGGCCCATCTGAAGGCGCAGGCCCGGCAGCCGACCATTGGTCAGCTTGTGGACGACGCGATGGTTGGCGTCGAGCGGGACAACCCGGCGCTCAAGGATGTCCTGCCCAAGGACTACGCGCGCCCCGCGCTCGACAAGCAGCGCCTCGGCCAGCTTATCGACATGGTCGGCAACATCGCCGTGGGCGACGAGGATGCACGCTCCAACGACGTGCTCGGTCGCGTGTACGAGTATTTCCTTGGACAGTTCGCCAGCGCGGAAGGCAAGAAGGGGGGCGAGTTCTACACGCCGCGCTGCGTCGTGCGGTTGCTGGTCGA
>CAZFGB010000040.1:0-13290 GCA_964518405.1 uncultured Pseudomonadales bacterium
GACAGGATCTGTTTGACCGCTTCCTTCTGCCCCTCGTTGAGCCGGCCGCGGTGCAGCCGGCTCAACGAGGGGCAGAAGGAAGCGGTCAAACAGATCCTGTCTTCCGAGGATCGCGTGGTCGGCGTGCAGGGCTACGCCGGCACCGGCAAAACCACCATGCTGAAGCGGTTCCGTTCGCTCGCCGAATACCGGGGTTACACGGTCAAGGGGCTGGCGCCCTCGGCATCCGCCGCACGCACCCTGGGTAACGAATCCGGCATCCGCTCCGAGACGCTGCAGCGATTCCTGGCGAGAAACACCGGCCTGATCGAGGGCCGTGTCTCGGGCAAGGGTCTGAAAAACGTGCGGGAGAAGATGAAGCGGACGGTGCTCGTCGTGGACGAGGCCTCCCTGGCTTCCACCGAGCAGATGAGGAACCTGCTGAGGGCGGCCACGAAGCTGCGGTTGCCCCGTGTCGTGCTGGTCGGCGACGAAAAACAGCTCGACGGCGTCGACGCCGGCAAACCGTTTTCGCAGTTGAGGAAGGCCGGCATGGCCACCGCCGTCATGGACGACATCCTGAGGCAGCAGAACCGGAACCTGAAAAAAGCGGTCGTGTCCACGCTCTCCGGGGACATCCGCAAGGCGTTCGAGACGCTCGGCAATCATGTGATGGAAGCCGAGCCCGGCAAGCTCGGACAGGAAGCCGCCGAGCGTTGGCTGGCGCTGCCGGACGGGGAGCGCGAGAAGGCCGGGATCATTTCTCCGACGCGGGCGCTGCGCGACGGCATCAACCGGACCATCCGAAACAGGCTCATCCTCGAGCGGAAGATTACCGGCCCTGCCCGCACGGGCGAGAAGCTGGTGTCCGTGGGCCTCACCGGCGCGGAGTCCGAAGTCGCGGCCAACTACCGGGCCGGCGATACCGTGATCTTCAACCGCCGCTACAAGACGCTCGGCGTCGAGAAGGGCGACGAGCGGATCGTCGATCGCGTGGATCACCGACACCATGCGGTGCATCTGCGTGACCGGGACGGGGGGACCGTCCGATGGCAACCGTGGCGGGTGGCCGCCGGGCGGGCGGCGGGCAGGCATCCCGGGTGCGAGGTCTACCGCAGCCAGGGGCTGGAACTGCGCGCCGGGGACCGCGTGAGAGTGACGCGTAACGACAAGCGCACTGGGCTGGTGAACGGGCAGATGGCCCGCGTGGCGGGCATTGAAGAAGACCGGGTGCGGTTCGAACTCGAGGACGGAGGGACCATCGCGCTGGCCGAGGGCGATCCGCAGTTGCGGTTCCTGGACCACGCGTGGGCGTCCACAATCCATGCGTTCCAGGGCCGCACGGTAAACACCGTCATAGCCGCGATGGAATCGGGGAACCCGACCCTGGTCAACCAGAAGTCCCTGTACGTGGCGATCAGCCGGGCGCGTTATCTCGCACAGCTGATCACGGACGACGCCGGCAGGCTCGCCGATCACCTCGAAAAAGCCAGCGGCGAGCGGATCTCCGCGCTCGACGCCGCTGCCCGGGACGCCACTGTGAAGGGCATTCTCAGGGAGATCAACAACCCGGACTACGCCGGGGCTCCTGACAAAGCCATCGCGCAATACTGGGCCGGCGCCGGGGAACGCGTGCGCGACGGCGCGAAGATCGAGAAGAAGCCGGACCGGCAGATCGCCGAGTGGGGGGCGGAGTTCGAGACCGTGGAGCAGTCCGCGGCCGGGAAGAACCACGGGGCTCCCGACCTGGAGCGGGAGAAGGGCGCCGGCGACGCTGCCCAGCGCGAGGCGGAACTCGACCGGGAGCGCGAGTCCGTCGAAATGGACATGGGGGTGGATCTGTAATTGTCGCCGAACCGCAAATGCCCGGAAAGGCAGGCCTTCGCCGATGTGGGCGAATCTGCCCCGAAATCGCGCCCGCGTCACGGGTCGCCGAGATCGGCGGTCGGGCCGCGGACCGTGATGGCGCCCTGTCCGGCCTCCGGCTCGAGCCGCCAGCCGACGCTGACGCTGCGGTCGAAGGCCGAGGCACCGTAGCCCACGCCGGATCCGTTGAGCTGGTTCGGGATACCGGAACAGAACCCCAGCCTCGCCCTACCGCCCGAACAGGTAGCCTTGTCGGCTGCGTTGACGGAAATGCTGTTCAGACGGCACTTGTCCACCAGAGCCCGAGTGATCATGCAGCTCTCGCCCTCGCCCAATTCGATGATGTCGTTAGTCTCGACGCATGCGTCGTCGCCCCGCCGCCGCCTCTTCGGTACGCCGCAGGGTGCGGTCAACGGCTGCCCGTTCGGCGTCGACCGCGGCGACCGGCCGGTTTGTATCCTGAGGCGGATGGGCGTTTCGCCACAGAATGCCGGCGAACACAACAAACGCCAAAATGCCCAGTGCCATTGCCTTGTTCATAGCGGAACCTCCGAAATCAACCTCCACGGCATGCGCGCTCGATTCACCGGTTGGGGCGGATTTGCCGGGCCATCCGCCGCGAGTTGGAACGCTTTATCCATGACTACCAATACAACCCGATGTAAGGTGACTCGAACGGTTGCCAGCTTCCTGGCCGCTCAAGCGAATTCGGGTCCGCGGCCGGAACGGTTGACTCCATTCGCGTGTAAGGCGACATGTCGAACCCTTGCTCGTCAAAGTAGAGCAGGCGGTTCGGTATGGCCGCCGCAATCGCGAACCGATCAGCTTCGGTCAGCCGGTCCGACCGGTACCGTAAAGCGAAGTACGCTAGGATACTCTCGGCAATGTCTTCTCTTGCGGGATAGTCCTGTGCATAGTCGGAAACAAACACGCCGTCGGCTGTCTGAGCGGCCAGCCAGTCCGGCCTGTTCTCGTGACCGGGATCCAGCGAGACGTGCCCACCCTCATGAAACAATACCTCTTCCAGAAAACCGTCTTCCATCAACTCCTCTCCACGGCGGGTATAGATGTGGAACGCTCCCAAATCTCCATTTCCCTGAAAAACGTGATCGACGATGCTGATCTCCACCTGCCTTGCACCCGACAGCAGAACCGCGGGCAGTCGCCCTAACGCCGGTGCATAGGTATTCACCTGATGCCTCGCTGCCTCGCTGCTATGGAAATGGGAATGGACTTGGAATTCAACGATCTGTCCAGCGTACTGCACATCGAACAGGTAGGTGCCGATCACTTCCTGCTAGCAACACCGTGGAATTGCACTAAACTCGCCAATTTGAAAATGTAGGATTTTGCGACGGTACCCTGGTGGCTGCGATCGCGAGTCGGTGTTGGTGTCTCTTAGCCAGCGCGCCTGACTGGCGGCCTTGCCGGCGTTTCGGCACGGCCGCTTCGAGCAATATCGCTGATGGCGGACAGAGTGCGGGTGGGAGCAAAACAACCGCCCACATTTCAAACACTAACGTCGTCTTCGCTGGGCCATCGATCAGTCTCTTGGGACCGTTGAAGATGCAGCCGCCAGCGCGGGATCGGCTCGCCGAATGACTCCGCGCCGAAGAAAATGAAGAAGCGTTTAAAGAAAGTTTTTCGAAGAAGACGCCACTGAAAAAAGCAGCAATTTCAGACTGTCGGAATCTGTACACTTTCAGATTGCTGGTGGCACTCACGTATCGGCATGGGGATTCAAGAGGTCCCGCGCTCCGCGACCGACGTAGGTGACATCGGTGAGCGATGTAGGGTCGGAAGGAGTGATGAGGTTCGGGCTGATAAACGCGGTACCTCCGAACGGCGGTCGCCCGTTGTGTTCCAGAACAAAATCGACCGTGCGGTCCGTGTCCATCGTCACTTCGATCGTCCTGGCCGGATAACTGGATTTTCCGGTGACCGTCACCGTGATCGTGCCCGCCAGGTTCTCGAAGCGATACCGGCCGTCAGTGCCGGTGATCTCCCTATCCCCGGCCCACGGTCCGCTCTCGATTCGGACGGTCGCCCCGGTGACCGCCAGGCCGGCGCTTCGACTGTCCGTCACCAGCCCCCTCAATACGAATGTCGTATCGGTGCCGGGATACGTGCAGCTCTGGCCAGGGCTCAAGGTCACGCCTTCCTGGCACTCGGGGAACCGGCTCACCTCGCCGGTGCCCGCCGTAAGCCGCCCGGTGACGGTGCCCGCAGTGACCGTCCCGTTCGCGATCCTGCACCCCAACGGCGCCGTGCAAGTGTATTGGGTGCCATCGCTCAGTTCGAAGTACGCTTCGTCGATCAGCAAGATCGCCGTGCCGCCGCCTGTCGGCAGTATGCTTCCACCACCGGTAATCGTCGGAGTGAACGCCCCCGAGGTGGGCACACCGGGCAGCGCGTCGCCCACACCGTAGCCGGTCTTCATGACCGCGCCGCCCTCGCCGTCAACCTCCCCGTCCACGAGGGACCACGTCCCTCCGGTCCGGTGCCCCTTCGGATCGCCGGTGGCGGTGCACTGCGAAGCGAACCAGCCGCTCGTTCGGGTCGAGAAGTACAGGTTGGCCCGGCACTGGTCGCCGTCGTCGTAATCGAGCGTCAGCCGGCCCGCTTCCGATCCGATGGCCGCGTAATCGTAGTCCCCCATGTCGGCGACCGTGGCGCCGCTGGACCCGTCCGTCTCGGTGAACCGGCCGTCGGCCACCGGCGTGAACGTCGAGATTCCAGCGTCGGTTTCCTGGACGATGTTCCGGCCCTCGAAGCGCTCCGCGAACGCGTCCAAATCCGGGGGCGCCGCGCCGCGCGCGGCGGTGGTGGAGAGATTGCTCCAGTACCCGGCGTTGGAGACAACGATGTTCACTACCTCGAGCGGGCTGTGCGCCGCGCACCGTGTCGTGCATCGCGCTCAACGTACCGTCGGCCGCGCGCACGAAGGCCATGGGGACGATGTCCAATTCGGTCTCGATCTCAAGGCGCGCGTCGCCCGTCCCCGTGCCGATGCCGCCGGCCAGGCCAAGGGCGGCGTTGCCGGACTGAAGGTCCATGGCCGTGAATTCGGCCGCCGCAGATGCGCCGAGCGTGAAGGTCGCCGGCCCGGTACGGGCGCCCGAGTCGTCGATGGCGTGAATCTCAACGGCGCCGGACCCAGCCGTGGCGTTGAGTATCCGCAGCACGCCCTGCGGGTCTCCCGATGCGCCGGGAGGCGCCAGTAGTGGGATCGTGTAGTGTTCCGCCCAGGAATGCGAAACACACATAAGCAGTCCCGCAAACACCAAGAGCCTGCCTCGGCACCGCCTCACGCAATCGTTTCCCTCCCTTCGGCTTGCAGTGGCCGAAACCGGTAGTCCGTTCCACGGCGGCTCGTCACCGAGGGCCATCCTGCGAGCCGGATCGTGAAGCAGTTGCAGTTGCTTGAGCCAGCCGAACGGTTCGCGGTATTTTTCCATGCAGAGCGTCCCCACGCACCGAACGCAATCATGCCCTGACATCGCAATTCGCTACCGAATTGCCAGAAAGGTTGACGGTAGGACTACGAGCATTCGATACGCACCCGATAACCGGTCGGCGCGATCTGAATCCGGCAACTGCGCCCGTCCAGCATGAACGGTTCGCCTGGGTAAATGGGCGCAAACGCGTCCTCTTCCAAAACCGCGATGATCTGTCCGCAGTCGTTCAGGATGTCATCTCGATTCAAATCCACGCAGGCATGGTCCTTGAAGTCGTCGAGATTCGCGACACTCACCAGGCGAGTGCTGCTTGCGGGTTCGCCGTCTTCGGTTATCAGCCTTGTCACTTCGAACACATCGTCAAAACCATACGTTCCAGTATTGAATACACCGTCCAAATTGCCGTCGAACGTGCCGGCCAGTACCGGTTCGGCGCCGGGTACGGTCACATAGCCAATCCAGAAACTGCTCACGTTGTAACCCAGTCCGAATTCGGATTCCCGATGTCCCTGGTCGGATTCCCGATCGCCGATGCTGGTCAAGGCGATTCGATAGGGTAGACGCTCGCCGCTCGCGTACGGAACGCGCAGAACAACGCTCACGCCCAGATCTCCCATGTCTGGGGCAACGCGATAACGCCCGTTATCCGCCATTACAAGGGGCGGTCCGTCGTCGGACAGGTCTCGATTCTGGTTTCCGTCGATATATATCAAGTGCAGGCGCGCTTCATGAAAATCGCCGAATCCGCCTTCGTGGCGCGTTCGGCACAACTCGGTCGGAAGCACATCCTCGCATCGCCGGTCACTCTCATGGGTATCGACCATAATTTCGAACACGGCGTCGGCGCTGTCGCCCAAGGCGATGAAGAAATAGCTCTGACGATTCCCGCGCGCATCCGGATAGACGATCGAGGCCGGCCGCCCGATATGAGATTGCGCCGGCTTGGGGTTGGCATGGAATCCGTTGCGCGGAAGGAATCCCAAGCCGAAGAAGGACTTGAAGCTCAACTGGTCGTTGCGTGCGCCTCGCAGGGGTTCGTCGTCGTGCTCGTCGGCCACCCCGTCGTTATCGTCATCCGTGTCAAGGTTGTCCCCAATGCCGTCTTCATCGTTATCGATCCACTCCAATGGGTTCATGGGGAATGCATCCACGGCGTTCAAGACGCCGTCGCCGTCCGCGTCGCGGTCCTCGAAGTTTCCGATGCCGTCCGCGTCGGTATCGAGCCATTCCCTGGGCTCCAGCGGCAGGGCGTCGACAATGTCCGGCGCCCCGTCGTTGTCGTCGTCGGGATCGACCGCGTCGGCGAGCCCGTCCACATCGTGGTCCCCCGACACGGCGCCAAAGACGCTCGGAACGGGGGTCGGTTCGGTCAACCACTCGAAGATCGATGAATAAGGCATTGCGCCCCCCGCGCAGTGTCCACCGGGCGCATCGAGATCCCATCGGGTCTCGAAGCCCAGGACATCGCGGAAAAAGTCCCGCATCGCCACTCCCTCACCGTACAGAAAATCCCCGGTCGTGGCTTGCACGAATACCCTGAATCGATCCGAGACCGAGGACAGCGCATGGAGGGTCCAGAGAACCGTCGGCGACCAGGGAGTCACCGACCTTGGCGGCCAGGCGTCTCCCCAATGCAGGCAGCCGCAATCCGAGTGAAAGCCGCCTCCATAGACGTGCGCGTATCGCTGCAGAAAGTAGTTGATGAAACAGGGACCCTGGGAATCGCCGGTGAACACGATACTGTTTCGGTCGATGGCCGCGGTTCCGCCGAAATTGCTCTGCAGCAACTCGTGGATCAAGCGGGCGTCGTCAGGTACCCAACTCCGCGTGCCGTCGTTAAGGCCCTTGGGCGAAAAGTCAGGATTGGGATAGGAGTACGGAGAAGCCACGGCGGCACGGAGCATCCCTTTCTCCGGGACGATCGGATCGGAGCGCCAGGATTCATGGTAATCGAGCATATCCAGTTCCGTACCCGTGGAGTTTCCATGAAAGTACAGTTCGACTCCACGCGGTTCGCTCAGATCCCAGTCCTTCCGATAATGCAAACGGAACAGGATGGTTCGTCCCGTCGAGTCGGTAAAAGAATCCGTCAGGGATTGGTCGCAGATGTTGCCCGCGGCATGTCCATGCGAGTGGAAACCGATGCCCGAGATCGATATTTCGAACTCAAACTCGTCGGTGTCGCCGTCCGCGTCGGTCACTCGATATTTCAAACCGTAGGGCCAGTTCGAATCGGCGTTCGTCATGGGCGTACCGGCGATTTGCCGGCGCGCGGGGTCGAAGGACAGGCCCGGGATGAGCGGTGGACGGGGGTCCAGGTCCCAGTGCTCGCTGACTGCGCTAACGACCTCGAGCGTGTACTTCAGCGGGCCATCGCCGCCCGTGGCGGCGGGCAGGGTCAGCGAGGGGATGGGCTCGCCGTCCCAGTACCAGATCTCGTGCGGAAAGCACGCATCCGCAAAGCTGGGTGAGGTGTTGGACACCGGTTCCTGCGAATCCGCCGCGCCGTTCGCCGGTGCATCGCTGCCGCCGGCGACGCGGTCGACCCGCCACTCCCCGCCGCCCAAGTGCGATGCTTCGAAGTCGTACACACGATCATTGATGGTCTCGTTATTGATCCAGATGCGGATGCCGGCCAGACGGCCGAGGAAGGACCCCCGGCCCCGCGAATTGACGCTGAACGCGTCCGTGGCGCCGGGATACGTGCATCGCTCGCCCGGGATCAGCAACATGCCGGGCCTGCATTCGTCGAACCGGGAGCGGTCCATGGCCGAGGCCGCCGCCCCGACCGTCACGCCCTTCTCGCGCAATGCCTCAATGGCCGGCCTCAGCGCTTCACGGCCCAAGGCCGCGTCGTCCAGGGTGAGGTGCTGGAGGTCCGGCAGATCGAACAGCACGGCCAGGTCCTCGACCGCGTTGCCCGCAAGGTTGATGAATCTTAACCAGCGGGCCTTTTCCAGGCCCGTCAGGTTCGTTATGCCCAACCCCGATAGATCGAGCGTCAGTAGCCACGACAGATCCTCTTCCGGCAACGCGACGCCCCCTGCCTGGCCGATGGCCCTGGCCAGCGCGGATCGAAGCGATTCGTCGGGAATGTCGACGAGCGCGGGCATATTGAAGTGAACCGTTACGTCCCTCGCCCGCAGTGTCGGGATGTCCAGATGGATCGCCTTGTGGCTCAGGGGATTCGAACTCAGAACCAGGACTGCGCCGTCGGCCAGAATCGATTCCTCGACGAGTGGCGCGATGTCCGAAATGTTGTTGTTGCCCAGATTGAGCCAGGAGAGCGGGCCCAAGCCGGATAAAACCGATAAATCGGACAGCGAATTGCCGGCCAATTGCAGCCATGAAAGTGCCGGCAGGCCAGACAGGGGGGAAAGATCGGAAACAGGAGTGCCCGACAGGCTCAGGTCAAAGAGATCGCTCAGGTTGGCCAGCGGCGAGAGATCCGACACGGCCGTACCGTCCAGGTCCAATGACCGCAGGTTGCGGAAATTGGCAATGACTCCGATGTCTTTCAGACGCTCGTGACCACCGAGACGGAGCACTTGCAATTTACGCAGGTCGGCCAGGGCCGTGATATCGGTGATCTCGCTTTTCTGTTCGGACAAGTTCAATGCCTGCAGCCCCGTAAGCGAGCCGAGAATCTCAACGGCCCCGTCGTCCAGATAGTTTTCACCCAGGTAGGCCCATTCAAGGTTCGTCAAGTCGGCCAATGCGGCAACGTTCGCAATTCGATTGCCTTCGACGTTCAACTGTTGAAGGTTCGCCAAACCGGACAGAGGAGACAGATCCCGGACATTGTGGTAGGCGAGGTCCAGACTATTCAATTCGCGAAGGCCGGATAACGGGGCCAGATCGACCACGCTGCCGCCTCTAAGGCTGATCCGGGTCAGATTGCCCGCGTGCTGAAGTCCTTCGAGCGACCGCACGCCGGTGGGCTGCTCGCCCCGCAGTTCGGTCAGCGATGCCAGGTCGTTCGCATCCAGGGAAGTGTCCGGTGGCAGACCCAGCGTGTCCGCGATCAGCCGCCGCAATACGGGGTCCGGAATCAGCGCGTCCCCGCCATCGCCCGTTGCCTCGGTGTCGGCGTTGTCGCCGATGCCGTCGTTATCGATGTCTGCCCACTCCGTCGGATCGAGGGGAAAGCGATCGTCCATGTCCGGCACGGTATCGTTGTCGTCGTCGGGGTCGGCGGCGTCTCCGACGCCGTCGCCGTCGCTGTCCCGCCATTCTGCGGCATCCAGCGGAAACCGGTCCGCGGGATCGACGACATTGTCGCCGTCGCTGTCCGGCTCGGCCTCCCGGTAGCGGGCCACCTGAAACCGCACCGCGTCGAGGCTCGCCACGGCGTCGGCGCCGTCCCACTCCCCGTGCGCGACGCCGCAATCAATGCCGATGCCCCAGCAGTCGATCGCCGGGTCGGAAAACCCGAAGTAGCGGCCGCCCCAGGACATGATCGTGCCGCGGTCGCGGTGGGGTTCGGCGTGGCCGCGCGACCAGCGAAACGTTCCGTTGGCGAGGCCCTGATCGAACGAGTGGGTGAGGCCCAGCAGGTGCCCGATCTCGTGGGCGACGATGTACGCGGGCGCGCTTTCGAAGATCGTGGCAACCAAGCCGGTTTCGAACGACGGCATGTAGCCGCGGTTCAGTGCGCCGCCCACGAACGCAAATCCGCCGCGGTCGTCATTCGGCGAGGCCCTGAACAACACGTTCAGATCCGACCCGTGAAGCCGGCCAAGGTCCTCGATCTGCCCCTGCGACGGCAGCGAGTATTTGTCTTGCGGGTCCGTGACTTCCGCGTTGGCGAAGCCGACCGTGCGCAACCGGATGTTCGTGCCGCTGTCCCCGTAGGCCAGATTCGCCACCGTCATGAGATGGTGGATGCGCGTGTGCGGGGCATGGTTGAAATTGGCGGCGTAGGCGTCGTTGTAGAGCGCCAGCACATCCAGCGTGGAGCCGCCTGGGACCGATTCGGCGGAGGCGGGGTCCGTGCCTTCGATCCGCTCGTTCGCATCGGCCACGCCGTCGCCGTCGCTGTCCGTCAGAAAATCGGGGCTTTCGAATACAAACCGGCCAACTGATGCGTCGTCCGGCCGCGGCAAGAGCGGAACGCGGTCCACGACTCGCGGTTCCTCGGAACCTGCCAGTTCGTCGAGCTGAAGATAGTGCCATTTACTCTCCGCTGCCGAGCCGCGCACGGGGTAGGCGAACCGCCGCAATGTCGCGCCGGCCGGAATCGGATCGATCGCTACAGTCCGCTCGAAATAGCCTCCCGACGAGGCAAGGAGGTTGAAGCGGACCGACAACGGCCCGGTCCCCGTCGGACGGAAATTGCGAACGCCGAAGACGATGCTCGCTTCCTCGGTATCCGGACGCAGTTCCAGACGGCACGGGCACAGGAGTTCGATCCCGTCGACATTGGCGTGCAGCCGCTCCGGCGAGACCAGCGGCAGGAGCATCGCCAGCCAGAGCCCGGCGCGAAACCGGAACCACCGCGTGACCGAATCCCTTGTACGCATCGCGCTGCTCCGATCACCGTCCGCATCTACGGCGGAGTTCCCTCGTCGGCGCCGGCGGGACCGAACGCGGGCTCACGTTCGGCGATGTCGGCGCCCGGCAATAGGTAGTCCGGCTCGCCAAAGTCCATGTTCGCCGTCATGCTCGATGTGGGCAATAGCCAACCGAACTCCGCATCCGCTAACAGTTCGTACGATCCCTCGGGCGTTTCGATCCAGGCGAATACATTGCCCGGGCCCGCCGTGACCACCGAACGCAGTGGTCGTCCGCGACTGTCCGTCATGCGGGCGACCGCGGCGCGGGAACCGCCGGGCCCTTCGTCGATGCCGGAGATGACCGGCCTGTAAGTTGCACCCAACTGCGGAAGTGGGATCGCCACCGCGTCGCCGACTCGCCATGTGCGCGACGCCTCCACCGCACCTTTGACGCTGACCAGCGCGCGGCCCTCTTTCGACCAATGTGCGGCGTACTCGGGCAGCGCGTTGACGGCGGCTTCGTCGATCGAGCGCCAAAGCGCGGGCGCCGGTTCCGTGAGCGGCGCCTCGACACCCGCTCGGCTTTCCCGTTCGGTTCGCCGCAGGGCGAGGTCGACGGCTGCCCGTTCGGCGTCAGCCGCATCGACCGGCCGGTCTGGATCGTGAGGCGGATGGGCGCTTCGCCACAGAATTCCGGCGAAAACAACAAACGCCAAAACACCCAGACGCAAACGCGGACAGTCAGCAGGTCCGCGTTCCATATTGGTATCTGATCGTCAAGCCGTTCAATTGGATGCTTGCCCCGCTAAGAAAACCCAGCCTCACTCGACCGCCAGAGCATGAAGCCGTGTCGCCGGCTCTGACGGAAACCCTGTTCAAACTGTACTTGTCCACCAGGGCCTGGGTGATCGTGCAGCTCTCGCCTTCACCAGGTTCGATTACATACATCGTTCACCTCGACACACGCGCTGTCGTCCTTGGTCCTTACGGTGGACAGGAGCAGCCCGCAGAATTGCAAGCCTGAACGAACCAATAGTAGTTGTTGATAAAACTGGCTGTAAATTCATGCGTGTAGCTCGTCTCGCGGGTCGTGACGGATCGCGATACCGTGCAGCTTCTGTCAGAGTGTCGCGTGTAGAGTATTGGCACAGTGCTCACACGCACCTCGTAGCTCGTCGCCCCCGGGACTTCGATCCAATCCAGTATGAGCTGTGCCCGCTCGCCCACAATGAGTTGAGACGGGGAAACCCGGTGGGTCACGGACGGGTGGCCGGGAAGACTCACGCCGGCGTCGCCTCCGTCATTCACCGTGATGACGAAGGTCAGCGTATCGGTGTCGCCGTCGACATCCCGTGCCCTGTAGGTCATGTTGTACGTCCCGGCCCTGGAGGGCGTGCCGGACAGGCGCCGCGTGGTGGCGTTGAAACTTAGTCCAGGCACCTCGGGTGACAGGCTGTACGTGAGCGAACCATCGCCACCGCTGGCCGTCGGCAGGGACAGCGTGGAGATCGCCGTGCCGACCGTGTACGTCTGGTCGCCCGGACCGCTTCCGGCCGCGAAACTCGGTCGGGCGCCCTGTCCTGTCCCGTTGCCG
This sequence comes from uncultured Pseudomonadales bacterium, assembly GCA_964518405.1. Classification (GTDB taxonomy): domain Bacteria; phylum Pseudomonadota; class Gammaproteobacteria; order Pseudomonadales; family Azotimanducaceae; genus VXNE01. The sequence continues at coordinate 12,393 of CAZFGB010000040.1, forward strand.
CCCGTCGGCGCGGGATAGAAATGCACCGTGTCGGTATTTCCGGGCCCGGAAACCACGCTATCGCTATCCACGACATAGAATCCGTCGTTGCCGTAGGTAATTCCGTAGCCCTCGTTCCCGCCCAGGTCCTCGCGCAGATTGAAATCGCCCCCGGGGTCCCGGGCGCCCGATTCCGTGTAGGCGTATACCTTGTCGTCGCGCCAGTCCACGACATGGAACCGGCCCATGGCGTAGGCGATTCCACCGGGCTGACCATTGTCGGCATGCAGGTCGAAGTCTGCTGCGGGGTTGCGGGCGCCCGAAGCCGCGTATGCGTACACCTTGCGGTCAACGCCGTCCGTGACATAGAACTGGCCGTTGTAGTGGGCGATTCCCCTGGGGTTGGCGTTGTCGCCGTGCAGGTCGAAGTCGGCCGTGGGCTCGCGGTCGCCGGAGGCGGTATACGCATACACCTTGGTATCAGCGCGGTAGGCCACATAAAACCTTCCGTTGGCGAAGTCGATCCCGCTCCCCCCGTCGGAGCTGCTGGCCAGATCGAAGTCGGCCATGGGGTCGCGATCGCCCGAAGCCGTGTACGCGTAGACCTTTTCGTCCCAACGGTCGACGACATATAACCGGCCGTTGGCGAAGGCGATTCCTCGGGGTGCGTCATTGTCATCGTGCAGTTGGAATTGCCCCGCCATGCCGTCGTCCGTATCGCCGTCCTCCGGCGCGGCGCCACTGGGCGTCTGGACGACGGTCCCCTTCGTGACGCGGCGATTCTCGATAGTGCACCCGCCAGCCGTCTGGCAGGTGTACCTGTAATCGCCGTACTCGAAATGTCCGCCATTGTTGAGGTCGATGATCGAATTGCCCCCCGAGAAGCGTATCGAGCCACCCCTAACGTTGGCGCCAAAGA
>CAZFGB010000041.1:0-7532 GCA_964518405.1 uncultured Pseudomonadales bacterium
TACCGCCAGGGAGCAGTGGGTGGTGACGAGTAATCCCTGCGTGCTGCTGCAGCGAACGACGGCCAAGGAACAGTCCCGGCGCCTGATCGCGGCGGAACTGCCGGGATCGTTCATCGAGGCACACGGGGCGGTAGTGGTGGAAAATCACCTGAACATGATCAAGCCCCTCAACAAAACTCCACCCGTATCCCCAGCTATTCTGGCCGCGCTGTTGAACAGCACTACCGTCGATCAGGTCTTCCGCTGCATCAACGGCAGCGTGGCGGTATCGGCGTACGAGCTTCAGGCGTTGCCGCTGCCATGCCCGAACGAAATAAATCGACTGGAGCGGCTGACCGCCCAGGGTGCGCGGCACGATGAATTCGACCGTGCCGTTGAAAGGCTGTACCGGGGAACCGGCGGATGACGCCCTTGCCAGCGCTTTTATCCTTGGCAGAAATCCAGGACCGGATGCTGACGATTTTTCCCGAAGGTACGGCGAACCGCAATTTCCTCACGCGCGAGATGGGAGCCCGGACCGTTTTCGTCATGCTGTATATCGGCGCGGTGCACGGCGCGGGCTACTGGCTGCGGCCCGATCAGGTAACGCGGATGACAGACGTACAGGCGGCATCGACCGGTGACGAAGACCGCACTGCGTGGCGAGATCATTCGATGCAACCGTCGAAGGAAGAGATCCCGGGACGCTGGTACGCGGTGAACACGCGCGAACCGATCCGCGACGAGACGCTGCGCGAGGGATTGGTGCGCACTGGTGCGGTGCGGGAACGTGAGGGACTGCCAACGACATCGCCGAAGCCACGGTATGCACTGGACCCGGAATTCGCGGCGCTGTTCGATCCGGAATTGAAGGGCAAGGCGCTTGCATCTGCGATGGCCGCGTGGCAGGAGGCGAATCTCTCGAGCGGCGCGCTCGCGCGCATTGCCATCCTGCGTCAAGGCGCCGTGGCCGGCCAAAGTCGTGTGCTCGTGAGGTTTCCCAACGGGGAGACGCGGCACATGGAACCGGGGCCCAGCTCAATTATCTCCAAGGCTGTCGTGGAGGAATTCACTCTTCGTTTTCTTGAGCGACCCGGCGTGATCTGGCTGAGCGAAAGCCGTAACAAGGTTGTCGCCCGCGACGACCTGCTCGCGCAGAGCATCGGGCTGCAAATCGACCCGGACCGAAACTTGCCGGACATTATCCTGGTTGATCTTGGGCCGTCCGAACCGTTGCTGGTTTTCGTCGAGGTCGTGGCCACGGCCGGCCAGATCAGCGAAGCCCGAAGGCATGTGCTGATGGAATTGGCCGCAGACGCCGGGTTCACCGAGAGTCAGGTGGCATTCGTGACAGCCTACCCGGATCGGTCCCGTCCAGCCTTCAGACAATCCGTAAGTGAGCTAGCTTGGCGCTCCTTTGCTTGGTTCACGTCCGAGCCGGATCATATCGTGGCGCTGCACAGGGGCGGGGAAGGCAACGGGCTGAAACTGTCCGCGCTGATGGAAATCCCCCAATAGACGCGCCTGTCGACAATGTCCACGTTACCAACTCGTAGCCGCCAAACGGCAGCTGATGGCGCGCACGGTGCCACCGTAGTCATATCGAGGGGGCATTGGTGCAGTACAGCAAGACACAATTGCTGTTGATAGGGACTCAGCCCCGACGGTTAGCACTCGCAGATGTCAGCATTAGCTGTCCGACCACGGGTCGATGACTTCCACTTGCGCACCCTCGAAATCCCGCACGTTGCGGGTGACCAGGACGGCGCCTCGGGACCGGCATATGGCGGCGATCTGGCAGTCGGCCTCGCCGATTGTCCGGCCCGTTTGGCGGCGCTCGGCCGCGATCTCCGCGTAGGCTCGGGCCGCGGCACTGTCGAACGGCAGAACCCGCTCCCTGAAGCCCAGGTCGAGCCAGCGGGTCATGGCGGTTTCCAGCGCTTTTCGCCTCCTGCCGACCGGCATGATCGCAACGCCGTAACGCAACTCCGCTTCGCTTACCGCCGTCAGGTACATCTCCCGCGCGTCGCGTTCGGCAATCCAGGCCGCTACGGCGGGCGTCGGTTCCGGGCGCATGAGTTCGGAGGCGACATTCGTGTCTATGGCAAACACGCGGGCTTGCTCAGGAAAAATCCGGAGGCTCGCGCATCGGGCCCCGCGGGGGCAGTTCGAGTTCCACGCCGCCCAGGGGCGCGAAGCACTCGCGTGCGAACTTCGCCAGATCCCGGGGGCCGGTTTGCCCACCGTTCACGGCGTCGCGCAGGATGATGCGGACCTCCTCCTCCATCGAACGGTGATGCTCGGCGGCGCGCACGCGAAGGCGCGTCTTCACGTCGTCGTCGAGATTGCGGATCGTGATGTTGGCCATCCGTCGTACCTCCTCATGGTGCGGGACGCACACAAACTATTGGTTGCTTGCAATGCAAGCAAGTATATGTGATCCGAGCGCGTACTGCGCGGCCGGGGTGTGGTTGAGGGTGGTGGGCGCTCGTCCCGGACTTGCGCATGACTCGGCCAACCGGCTGCGGTCGCCGACACGCTCATCGAACCTGTCTTTCGCAGGCCAGCGCCCATGCGCGCAGGTTCGCGCATTACTGCCCGAGAATCGTAGGCAATGCCAAACTGAGACCGTTTTCGAGGCGGTGTTCCACACCTATCCTTGGCGGATGCGCGCCCTTTTTTCAGTCCCGGCGGGGACTCTCGCCGTCGCATCCTTCCGCCGTGCCTTCGCAGCCTGACGCGAGTGTCTGGCACGCAGCGCCAGCATGATTGCCTTTCGCAGCTTGCGGCGGACGATCCTGCTTGGCGTGGCGGGCGCGGTGTCGACGGCGATCCTTCTGCCCGGCCTCGCCCTGCTGCGCGACACCACCGGACATGACTGGTACGCGGCGGGCAAGCTCGTCGTCACCGAGGCGATGATCGCCGTCGGTTTCGACCCGTCGGCGCTCACGGAATACCGGGCGGCAGATGGGTCGATCCGCACGGTCACTCGATTTCGCCTCTCCCATATCGTCGAAGCGTGGATGGCCCGCAACCGCATCCTCTCCACGATCGCGGACCACGCGCTGCTTGGCGCCGGCGCCGGGTTCGGGGGTGCCGTACTCCTGGCGATCCTGTCGGCCGAGACCAGGGGTGGGCGGTGGGCACGGATACACGCCGAGGTGGCGGAAACGATGCACCGGGAGCGCGGAATCCCGCCGCATCGCGGTCCGGGTACCGTAGAAGTGCTCCCGCATACGGAGAGCGGTGAGAACGTCGCGCTGGTGATGACGCGCGCCGAGTTCGACCGCCTAGCCGGCGCTGTCGGACAAGCCGGCCGTGCCCCTCTTCTAACTGCCCCGGATCCGGTCCGGAACTCGACAGAGAACACTTCGAGGCGGCGGGCATCGGATGCGACATCCGCCGATCAGCAGGACGACGAGGAATCGCCCGAGCCTGCCAGTGGTCCGACGTCGAATCCCAGCGATAAGCGCAAACCGCCTGAAGAGTCTGCTGAGGCGTGCGAACCTGCGAACGGTCGCGATAGCAATGGCGTTGCTGGGAGCGACCGAAAGCGCCCCCGGCCGAACGACGACGGAGACTGGTTCTGATGGTCGCCTCGATCGGTGCGGTAGCGAGCCCGGCGCAGGGGGCCAGTTACTACGAACGGGACGGCTACTACGCCAAGGACGACCCCGAGCATCTTGCCGCGAGCGCCTGGGCGGGCCGGGGCGCGGCCGAACTCGGACTGGAAGGCACGGTCGATCCCGACGTATTCAAGGCGGTGCTCGAAGGCGCCGTCCTCGACGGCTCCGGGCGGCGGCTCGGCAAGCGCGGCAAGGCCGGGGAGATCCACCACCGTCCCGGACGCGACCTGACGTTCAGTGCGCCCAAGTCGGTCTCGCTCGCCGCGCTGATCGGCGGCGACTCTCGCATCGTCGACGCCCACGACGGGGCGGTGGTCCGTGCGCTCGACTGGTTCGAGAAAAACGCCGCCGAGACCCGGATGCAGGACAAGGCCACCGGAAGGATGGTCCGCGTGCGCGGCCAGAAGGCGGTGATTTCCACCTTCAGGCACGACACGTCCAGGAATCTCGATCCGGCGCTGCATACCCATTCGGTAATCGCCAACATGCTCAAGGGTGCCGACGGCAAGTGGCGGACGATGGCCAACGAGTCGCTCTACGCCGCCAAGATGCTCCTGGGAGCCATGTACCGGAGCGAGCTCGCGGGCGAGCTCAAGACGCTAGGCTACTCCATCGACAAGACCCACGCCGATGGGCGGTTCGAGATCGCGGGTGTGTCCCGAGAGACCGTCGAGGCGTTCTCCACGCGGCGGGCCGAGATCGAGGCGGCCATGGAAGCGCGGGGCCTCGGAGACACGGCGGACAATCCTCATCTTGCCGGACGGGCGGCGCTGATGACCCGTGCGCACAAGCGCGATGTCGACAAGGCGGCGCTGCGAGAGGCCTGGGAGAAGCAGGCCGCCGACCTCGGCTTCGACGCCAAGGCGCTCGTCGCCTCGGCGGTGGAGCGCAGTCGGAACGGCGCCCAGATCGCACACAACCATGAACAACAGGCGGGCAAGGAGGGATCACTTGGCTCGGCGCGTCAGGAACACCTGTTTGAGCGGGCCGCACCGGCGGAACACGCCCGCGAGGCGGTGGGGTGGGCGCTCGCCCATCTGTCGGAACGCGATGCCGTGTTCTCGTCGAACGATCTGTTCGCCGCGGCGCTTGCGTTCAATCCCGGCGCGGCCTCCATCGGGGAGATCGAGCAGGCCGTCGCGGGCCTCAAGCGCGAGGGTCGGCTGCATGACGCGCCGGCGCTCGAAGGTGGCGGCGGACTCACCACCGACACGGCGGTGGCGCAGGAACGCGAGACGGTATCCCTGATGCGCACCGGCTCGGGCCGGAGCAAGGCGCCGATGCGAGGCTGGATGGTCGACCGGCACCTGCGCAAGGGGCCGCTTACGGCCGGACAGAAACAGGCGGTGAAACTCATTCTCTCGGAGAAGGACCGCACCGTCGGGGTGCAGGGCTACGCCGGGACCGGAAAGACGCGGATGCTGAACCGTGCGAGGATGCTGGCCGAAAAGAAGGGCTGGCGCATGGTGGGGCTCGCGCCCTCGGCTTCGGCGGCGCAGACGCTGGCGGCGGAATCGGGCATCGAGTCGGAAACGCTGCAACGGTTCCTCGCGAGAAACGCTGGAGTCGCACAAGGCCGACTCACCCGCAAGGGCGCGAAAGCGCTGCGCGCCGCATTCGCCAAGACAGTGCTGGTCGTCGACGAGGGCTCGCTCGCTTCCACCTTGCAGGCCCGGGACCTGCTCCGGATAGCGAGCGAAGTCCGCATCCCGAAGGTGGTGCTGGTGGGCGACGCCAAACAACTCGATGCCGTCGACGCCGGCAAACCGTTCGCGCAGTTGCAGCAGGCGGGCATGAAGACGGCCGTCATGGACGAGATCATGCGCCAGAGGAATCCCGACCTGAAGGCCGCCGTGGTGGCGAGTCTCAAGGGGGAGATCGGCAGGGCGTTCGAGAAACTCGGCGGCCACGTTGCCGAGGTCAAGCCCGACAACATCGCCGGGGCGGTGGCCGCACGCTGGCTGAAGCTGTCGGCGGAGGAGCGCGACCGCACCGGGGTCATGGCCCCAAGCCACGAGCTGCGCGAGGGGATCAACGCGCATATTCGCGAGCGTCTTGCCCGCGAAGGTCGCATCGCCGGTACCGCCATGGAGACCGAACGGCTGGTGTCGAAGGGCTACACCAACGCGGAGAAGGCGCTGGCGGCGAATTACGCGCCCGGCGATATAGTCGCCTTTCACCGTCCCTACAAGCGGCTCGGCGTCGAGAAGGGGGACGAACGTCGCGTCATGGGCGTGGATCACAGGGCAAGGACCGTTGATCTCGAAGCCCCGGACGGTTCGGTGGTGGGTTGGAAGCCGTCGCACATCGGCGGGCGCAGGGGCGGAACCGAGGTCTACCGCAGCGAAACCATGGAGCTTCGCGCAGGCGACCGTATCCGCTGGACGCGCAACGATGCGGGACTGGGCATCGTGAACAGCGGCGTCGCCGAGGTGACGGCGGTGCGCAAAGGCCGGGTGTCTTTCCTCTTGGAGGACGGGCGCAGGCTCGATCTCAGTGAAGGAGACGCGCAGCTTCGCCATCTCGACCACGCCTGGGCTTCGACCGTGCACGCGTTTCAGGGACGCACGGTGGACAACGTGATCGCCGCGATGGAGGCGAACCATCCCCACCTGACGACGGCCAAGTCCTTCTATGTGGAGATCAGCCGCGCCCGGGACCGCGCCGAACTCGTCACCGACGATGCGGCGGCGCTCAAGGAACGGCTCGAAGCGGTGACGGGCGAGCGCATCTCGGCGCTCGAAGGCATCGGCGCACCCGTGCAGCCGGAACGCGGAATGGAGGACAGCGCCTCGCTCGACAGGGGTTGGCAGACAGCAGAGCCCTCCTCGCCGGTCAACGATAGGCAGACCAAGGAGCCGACACATTCCAGGGGCGTCGAGATGGAAATGGGATTGTGAGGCAGGTAATCCGATTTGGTTTCTGCGCCCCAAACGGATGTTTGCCGCGTCGGTCCTGTCAAGACTGAAATCGGACATTAGGGAGACATCGTATGAGAAAAACCCCACCTGGTACTTCCGATACCAAGACCGCGAGCGCGAAGCGGTCGCGCCGCACAATCCGGTTTTTCGAGCCGGAATGGGAGCGAGTCGAGGCTTTTGCCCAAGCTCGGGGCCTTCCCGCCGCGGAGTTTGTCCGCTTCGCAACGCTCGCGGCGATCGCGGATGAGGGTTACTCGCTGGCAAGACTTGCCCCGATCATCGAGTCGACGTTTCGAGGCACCTACATTCTGGCGACGAGAATGCGCGACGAAATGTTCAAGACCGGCGAGCGGGAGGAGTTGGAAGCGTTGGTTTCTCGGGCCCTCGAAATGCAGGACAGGCTTCTGGAGAGAGTCTCGGCGTGATCGATGGAGTTTCAATCAGCACTCCCCGCAAGGGCGACCGCCTTGGTCTTGGAGGAGCGCGAGGGGGTCAGTGGTCGAGCAGCGCCTCGATCAGTTCACCGAGGCAGACGAGCACGCCCCATGCGCAGAGCGCGGCGACGACGAAGAACAAGACGGCGTACAGCATGCGTACAGCGTAGCATGTGGGACCGTGCTCCGAAATCGTCCGGGAGGCAGCACCGTAGGGGGCACCATTTCAATCCGCGCCCCCCGCGCGGGGGGCGACCCGCGATATTCACAGGCGTCAGTTCCAATTGGGGGTTTCAATCCGCGCCCCCCGCGCGGGGGGCGACCTGGCACTGAACAAATTGAGCGAAACAGTCTTATCGGTTTCAATCCGCGCCCCCCGCGCGGGGGGCGACGTCCTTGGATTCGGAACGTAAGCGCAGAGAGCTTGTTTCAATCCGCGCCCCCCGCGCGGGGGGCGCGGATTGAAACACCAGCGAGTCGGGAGGTAGTCTCATGGGCGGGAAGTCGCCCCCCGCGCGGGGGGCGCGGATTGAAACTGGACGCCCATGCGCTTCCTTTGGGCAGACTGGAGT
>CAZFGB010000042.1:0-27532 GCA_964518405.1 uncultured Pseudomonadales bacterium
CCGCCCCGCGCGGCTATCCCAACCGCTGCGCCGCCGTCCGGTCGCACTTCGGCCCGATCCCTTCGGAGCGGGGCGCTTCCCAGCGTGTTGGAGGACAGCCGGGCTGGGGCGAAGGCCGCGGGACGAGAGTGGGGACCGCAGAGTGCGCTGGCGTGCTCTTGCCCACAAGCGACGCCCGCCTCGAACCAATGCGGCAACCCCCATCGCCGCCCGATTTCACAACTTCCACATCCTGAACGACAGCTTCCTTATACCGGTTGACGTGGCAGGCGCTGGTCGATCGCCGCGAAGAGCGCGACGGTGATGTATAGCTGCGAGTCCGCCATTTGCAGGTGCTGCACAGGCTGATGGAGTCGCTTTCCGCCACCGTGAGTAACGAGAGCCTGGGCGTCAGACCCGCTGTTCGGCGCCCAACAGGCTGTGTTCGAAATGATCCAGGTACGGCCTGCTGATCCGGCGACGCGTCCTGGCCGCCCACCACGGTTCCGCCCCGCGCAAGACATAGCCCTTTTCGCTAGCTCCGTGTTCGTGCGCGGACAGGTGTACGAGGCGGCCGCCATCCACAATCCTGTAGTGGATGTCGTTCTTCGGCCTGCCGCCACTCGAATACCAGATAGAAATGTTGCCTTTGCGCTCCCCGTCCGCGAGCTCCGACAGCTTCAGTTTGTCCCTGTCGTTGAACAGGCACTTCACCTTGAGCCGCCGGCGTTGTCGTATGCGTTCCCGCACCGCAGCCACCACCTGATCGTTGTTGTAAACGGACTCGTCGGAGTCGTTCCCGTCATCGTGAATGACCAAACTGTTTCGCGTCTTGTTGATCAGGTCTATGAGCATCGCTGCGGCCTGATCGTCGTCGTTCTCTCCGGTCTCTTCCCGCGACTACGATCCACTCCGCACCCTGAATCATCTCCATCTAGCAAGCCCCCTTGTCGAGACCCCGGCGAGGCCAACCAATACGACCATGCACATCCCCGCGTCCCAACCGCAGTCTATAACACGGTTCCAAGACCCGCCAACAGGTCGCCGGAACGACAGCAATGGTCGCTGGCGTGCCTCCGGCGTCGTAACGCCGGGCTCCTTCAGGGCCGGACTCTCGTGCTCCGCGCCGAGCGTCTCGATTTGGGGGTGGCCCTGCCGAGAGTCAATCCTATCGTGGAGAGACGCCATGCGTCCCTTGGCCGGACGCTCGCACGCCCGACGTCCGCGTCAGTCGGTATCGCGCGCCAGGACTCCATGAGCGTGCGCCGCTTCTCGAACAGGTCTCTGCACACCTAGGCGACCTCGGCCTTGTTATTGTTCTTGTGGGCCAGTGCCGCCACCATCACCGCGTGGGGCGTGTGCGTCTGCTCCGCTGCGTAGTCGCGGAAGCTCGACCGGAACCCACGCGCGGCGGGAGATGGTCAAGCGCGCTGGTTGCCCGGCGATTCGGGGATATCCGATTGGACCCGCCCTGCTTCGGTGGACGGAACAAATGTGCCTTGCGCCGCCGCGCCTTTGATCGGGGCGATCCTCCGATGCGGAGCGACGCCGATGATGCGCGCCGGGCGCCGCCGCGCCAATCCCGGATTGTCCCGGTCGCCCGCCACTGCCGCACCAGGCGCTCCGCCTGCTTGAGCGAGAAGCCGGTCGAGACGACGAGAAACCGCAGAACCGTTCCCTTGTCGCGCTTGCCCAGCCAACGGTAGCCGAAGCGCCCAGCGTGTCCCGCGCGAAGCCGCACGCCTCGTCCGATCCCTTGGCCGGAAGTCCACCGCCTCGTTGCGTTCGACGAAGGCGCGAAGCCGCCCGATTGTGCGGAGCCGCCGCGTCTCGATGTCCACGATCATCACCGAATGGTGCACCCGCTTCACCCTCACTTCAGGTTGGAATCAGCCTTTGCGTTCACCATCACTTGTCGTTGGACAGTTCTCCTATTTCAAAGCCGCCGATCTTTCGTCAATGATTGTGCGCAGACGACGAAAGGACGTGGAAGTGCAAGCTGAAATTTCAAAGAACCGCCGGAAGACGGCATTGGCTTGCGGTCACTATCGTTGGGATGTCTTCTCCCGCTATGGCGTACTTGAATTCGGGCGCTACGTACATTTCCATTCAAGGGTTCCTCGGGTTGGTGGCGGAATCTCTGGCGACCGTAGTCGTTTACCTGCGGCGAATTGTCGACTCGTACCGTCGATGGTCTGGTCGCCCGGCTGCGGGTCTCGACCCGAACCGTACGGGTGTCTGAAGTACCCCGGCTTGAAGCAGACATGTCTGGAAACAAGGACGCGGAGAACCGATCCGCACTCCCGTGATGCGGGACGCGAACCAGTAGTCGAAAGAGGACTGTCCGGCGCAACCGGTCTGATCTGGATGCAAAGGCGATGCGTGCCTTGGCAGCGATGGCGGCGAAACATGCCGACTCGGTGCTCCCTTTGGACTACCGCACGGGCGTGCTCGAGTCGCCAATTCACCCGTTCGTAGCCCGACGCCTTGAGCTTCCACACGCCCGGCTACAGGCACATGGCAAGGCGCTGCTCTCGCTGTTGTCGTTGTTCCTCGACGACGGTGGGATCTTCGCTGACTGGGATCCTCAAAATTTTCGCTTGGGGACCGGGCGGTCCGATATTGCTCGACTGGGGAGCCCCGGTTCCAAGGGAACCCTCGAACGCGCCGTGGCACGGCCTGAAGCAGTTCGCGGAAACGGTCCTCTATCCCTTGGGCATCAGTACGCAGACAGGGCTTCCATCCAGCCGGTGGCTGCGGAGCTTTCCCGGCGGGATCGGTGCCGAGGAAACACGGGCCGTGCTGCGCGGGCGCGTTTGGCGGGCACCCCTATGGGTGCAGGTTCTCTTGAACGGCGATCATGGCAACAGAAGCAGGTTCGCCGAATCAGTCGGACAATCGCCAACACCGGAAAAGGGCAAAGGCAAAGCTCGGAGCGGCGACGCGTTGCCTTGGTTATTGCGAAGACTGCAGAACACGATTGATCATCTACCGGCCCCAGAGAAGCACTGGCGAAAACGGGGATGGGCACGTCACGAGGCGAGGCACAGCTACAGTGTCGAGGCGCTGGCGGTACGCAAGGAGACAATTGTCCGCATCGCCGCAGAACGCCGCGTGTTCCGCGTACTGGACCTCGGCGCACATGTCGGTTCATTGCTCGCCGCAACGATGGAAGGCAGAACACAGGAGCACTGCGTCGCGGTGGATTCGGACCCTGGATGTACCCAGGCCCTGCACCACGCGTTCAATAAAGATCGAGTAGTAAGGTGGCCCATCGCCGATTCATCCTAGTGTCACGTCACTCATCTAATGTCGGATAGAGACGCTTCAGTTTGACGCGGGCGTCGTCCGTGGTGAACTGCCAGTTCACTTTGGCCTTCAAGCGGTCCCGGCGGTCCTGCCAGGCATGGACCTCCGCGCGCAGGACGTTGATCGAGTCGATGCGCCGGTTCAGGCACTGGCGGATCATGACGTTGAGCTCCACCTCGGCAACGTTCAGCCAGCTGCCGTGCTTCGGGGTGTAGACGAACTCGAAGCGGTCCCACAGCGCCTTCGCCTCCGCCGGCGGGAAGGTCTCGTAGAGCGCGCCGGGGCGATGGGTGTTCAGGTTGTCCATCACCAACGTGATCCGGTCGGCGTCGGCGTGGCGCGCGGCGATGTCGGCGAGGAAGCGCGCCCAGTCGGTCTTGGTCTTGCGCGTGGTCACCTTCGTCATGCGCTTCCCGGCCAGCGGCTCGGTGGCCATGAAGACGTTGCACGTCCCGCAGCGCTGGTACTCGTAGTCGTGCCGCGCCGGCCGCCCCGGGCGCGCCGGGACCGGCTTGCGCGTCTCGCGGATCAGTTGCCGGGGCGTCTCGTCCATGCACACCATCGGGACGGCGGGGTCGTGCGGGCGCCGGTAGACGTCGAGCACCCGCTCCATCGCCGCCGCGAAGTCCGCGTTGCCCTGCGGCGGAATCACCCAGCCGAGGCGCCGCCACGGCTTGAGTTCGTTTTTTTTAGAACCCGCCGCACCGTCTCGTGCGACACGCTGTCGATGTGGTCGAGCTCCACGGCGCGGTCCGCCAGCAGCCGCAGCGACCACTGCGCGTGGCCTTCCGGCGGCTCGCCGCAACTCAGCGCCACCAGCCGCGCCTCGAACTCGCCGTCCGCCTTGCGCAGGTAGGTCGGCCGGCGCCCCTGCCGCCCGCCCAGCGCCGCCTCCGCGCCTTCCTCGACGAAGCGCTTCTTGACCCGGTCCACCTTGCGCATGCTGATGCGCAGGATCCCCGCGATCGCCTCCCCGGTGGCCTTCCGCTCGTTGAACTCGCCCTCGTCGCAGTTCAGCAGGATCAGGGCGTTGATCACCTTCTGCGACTTGTGCGAGCCCTTGCGCGTGATCTCCGCAAGCTCCGCCCGCTCCTGTTCCTCCAGCGTCACCACATAGCGCTTCATCGACCGGCCCTCGACTTCTTCCGAGGACCGACAGATTATCAGAATATATACGACATATCATGCGTGACATTACACTAGTAGTCGTGCGCTTCAGCCGTCTGCGGCTCGTCGAACCGAGACATAGCGGCGCGTTCCGCCCGCGTTGGCGACTTCCGTTCCAGTTCGAAATTTCTGGCCAGGTCGCGCTTGTGCCGCAACTGATTCGCATATTGCATGAGTACGAACTTGCGGTGCTCCCTGGGGCAGCCGTCGAGTGTCTTGTAGAACGCCTTCCTTATGCGGGGATCGAGTTCCGCGCAGCCGTCCAAGGCGAGCACGTGGGTCGGATAGGTCTTGAGGTTGCGAACAATCATCTGGTCCACGTAACAGGCCAGCTCCTCCGCCTGTTCGAATTGGCCCTGTACCCGCGCGCCGAAGGATACGTGCACCCTTCCCTTGAAGCCGAAGATGCCCTTGGCCATGCTGCGTATATCTTCACCTTCGTTCTTGTCGTATTTGCCGTCGCGATCCATGAAGTAAAGTTCTTTCGCCTTCGTTTCGGCGCAGGGATCGAGTTCGTAGGAGATCGAGACCGGCACGAGGGAAACCCGGTCAAGCCATTCATCGAACGACCGGAACCGATCTCGATAGGCCAGCAGGAACATTTTGAACAGCGCGGGATTGGATTGATCGACGCCATCCTTCGCGCGCCCCTCGCGCTGCGCGATCCAGACCGACTCCCCGGATTCGATGACCGACCGGATGTAGCAGGACGTTTTCATCAGCGCGGCGAACTGCGCCTTGGCCCCGGTTTCGGCCCGCGCGATCGAAAAGCTCTTGTTGAGCCGCATCAGATCTATCGCCGTTCCGTTGATGAAGAGATTGTCGCCGACCCCTATCTGGGTGGTCTTGCGGCCCGACGACCACAAGGCGTAGTTCATGAAGCCGGAGTCGAGGGCGATATCGCGATGGTTGGAAACGAACAGGTGCGGACGGCTGGGATCGAGGGCGTCAACTCCGTCCCAGGTAAAACCCGAGGTCGTCCGGCGAATCAGCTTTTCAAAATAGGCGGTCAGCGCGAGCTGCAGGGCATCCACAGAATCAAGTTCGCGCACCTGCCGCGCCAAACCGAGTTTCGCCGCCGCCAACGTCAACCGCGGCGCAAGCCGGTAACACCATGGCGCGGCGAAGGCAGCGACCCCCTGCAACGCGTTGGGGTCCTCCACGAGCCGGCTCAAAACCTCCCGTACTTCCTCGTCGCGGTAGGGACGAATGTCGTCGAAACTGTCCACAGCTCCCAAACTTAACCCATTATCGCCGGAGTTCCTACGGTTTTTCCGGCCATCGGCTTCGCGACTGTCGGGCCGAATCGACCAGGCCCAAGCGGTCGAGGGCGACAATTTCGAAGGGCCTGCCGCAGGCGCCCGTCTGTTGATCGAGTCGCAGGATCGTGGGGTCAAAAGGACTGCATACGGTAATATCCTGACCGTACAGATTGCCCCAGACCCGCTCCAGGTTGGCGGTTTCGGGTGCGGGGCACTACCGAGTGATTGCGCCGGAAGATGCTGCGCAAAGCGAATCGCTCCCGGGAGAACAGCGGCCCATGCTGACAAGGATCATCGTCCTCAACTTCAAGCGCTTCGGGAAGGCCGAAATCGAGCTTGGCAACCCCGTGGTTTTCATCGGTCCAAACAACTCGGGAAAGACTTCTGCGTTGCAGGCCCTTGCTCTGTGGGACATCGGCCTCAAGCGCTGGAACGAACGGCGTTCGGGCAAGAAACGCCAGAGAAGCGGCCAGGAGTGACCGTGAATCGCCGCGATCTGGTCTCCCTCCCGATGCCGAATGCGAATCTCCTGTGGCACGAGCTGCGCGTTCGAGATGTACGCAAGGTCGATGGTCGCCAACAGACCAGCAATGTTCGGATCGACATCGTCGTGGAAGGCGTGACGGCGGCTCGGACCTGGACTTGCGGATTGGAGTTCGACTACGCAAACGAGGAATCTTTCTATTGTCGCCCGCTGCGCCTTTCGGATGACGGCGCGCCTGAGCGCATGCCCGTGCCGGACGAAGCGGCCTCGACGCGAATCGCGTTTCTTCCCGCAATTTCCGGTCTGGCGGCGACCGAAACGCGGCTGGATCAAGGTGCCGTCAACGTACGAATCGGCGAAGGTCGAACCGCGGAGGTCTTGCGCAATCTGTGCTACCAGATCTACGAGAATCGTCCCGAGAAATGGTTGGTCCTGTCGGAGCAGATCAAGAGTCTGTTCGGATCCGAAATCGACCCTCCCCGTTATGTCGCAGAGCGGGGGGAGATCGTGATGACCTATCGCGAGTCCGGCGCGACGCTCGACCTGTCATCGACCGGGCGGGGACTTCAGCAGACCCTGCTCCTGCTCGCGTACATGTACGCAAATCCCGGCGCCGTATTGCTGCTGGACGAACCTGACGCCCATCTGGAGATCCTTCGGCAGCGCCAGATATATCAGCTATTGGCGGATGTGGGACATGCGAGCGGAAGCCAGATCGTCGCCGCGAGTCACTCCGAGGTGCTGCTGAACGAAGCTGCGGATCGAGACCTGGTTGTAGCCTTCGTCGGCCAACCGCACCGCATCGATGGTCGCCACAGCCAGGTCCTCAAGTCGCTCCGCGACATTGGGTTCGAACAGTACTATCAGGCCGAGCAGACCGGCTGGGTGCTGTACCTGGAAGGCTCGACGGATCTCTCCTTGCTTCAGGCGTTCGCCCAAAGGTTGGGCTACAGCGAAGCATCGGCCGTTCTCGAGCGTCCATTTGTGCACTACATCAGCAATCGACCCGCAGCCGTCCAACGCCACTATCACGGAATAAGAGAAGCCCTTTCCGACCTGAAGGGAGTCGCACTCTTCGATCGCCTGGAAGGCGGCCCGCCCGATATCGCTCCAGTGCGATGTTTGATGTGGGAGCAACGCGAAATCGAGAACTATCTTTGTTCGATGGCGACCTTGGAAGCGTATGCGGTCGGGTCGGCAAAGAGTGACGTGCCCGGTCCTTTGTTCGTAGCTGCGGATGCCGACAAGCGGCTCGCAGCGATGCGCGAAGCGATCGAGGAGATTGGTTCTGCGCTACAGAGGCTTGGTCGGGGCTCGCCTTGGGACCGCAATACGAAGGTCAGCGGCGACTTCCTCGATCCACTCTTCCGCGTCTACTTCGAGAAGCTCAGCCTGCCCAATCTCATGGCGAAAAAGAACTTCTACGAGCTGGCCCGGTACGTTCCCGAAGATGAGATCGATCAGGAGATCCGGGAAAAACTGGATGCAATAGTACAGATCGCGTCGAGCGCCAAGCCTGGATGTGATGGCGCGTGATCCAGCCTTCTCATGGCCCGGTCTCGGGCGGTTGTCTCGACTCGGCGACGAAACCGATCGCGCAACGCTGCGGAGCGAACAGAACCGCGAGATAGAACGCGGTGAATTCGCTGGAGCATCGGCGCCCATCGGTGCGGGATACGATCACGGGGACAGGTCGACGATGCCCAGACGGTCGCCGGCGAACGTTCCGAGGTAGTAGACGCCGTCGTGCTGCAAGGCAACGGTGGCCCCGCCCATGGGCGCGCCCTCGTGCGCGATGATGACTTGCTCCGACAGGTCGAGCGGGTCGAGCGCGACGATCTCGAACGGCATGCCGCAGGCACCTTCAGGTACCGAGAGGCAGGCCAACAACTCCGCGACAGATCCGGTGTGAGACGCTACCAGCAGACGCCCATCCTCCGACCAATAGCTGTTGTCCACGGAATCCATGGTCCGCTCGACCGCGATCGTTCCGGTCGCGACCTCGATCTTGCGGACGCCGTTGAAGGTGTTGAGATACGCGTAACGTTCATCGTCCGACTTCTCGATACCGTTCGGAAACGGCGCGTCGCTGCCGGGCAGCTTGCCGAAACCCGCCGTTCGCGACCAGGCGTAGGCCCATCCGGTATCGAAACCGAATTGCGCCCGAAGGAACGCCCAGGTGTCGCTACCCTGATCGAACATGCGGGTCACCCAAAAGCTGCCGTCTCGCAATACGACGACATCGTTGAGATAGCCTCCTGCAGGAGCTTCGGCGCAGCCGCGCCAGATCAGGACGCCGTCCGCGGCGACCTCGAAGAACTCCACGGATTCCCGGTCCGCGTGGTTGACCACCGCAAGCTGCCGCCGTCCATCGGAGCGCTGCTGCAGATCGATGCCGTGCGGCGAGAACGCATCCGGAAAGGGGCAATCCGGATCGCCCCATTCCGGCTCGATCCGGGCCGATGATCCGGGAAACAGCGTGGTCATCGACCGCGTCTGCGGTTCGTACAGGACCAGGCTGCCGGGAGTGCCGTCCATGCCGCCGAACTGGCTGACGATGATGCGACCGTCGGCAGCGAGCGCCAGATCCTCCGGATTCTGGAAACCGCAAACCACATCGATGCCGAAGCCCGCCTCGCAATCGAGTACGGGCGTCAGGCTGTCGCCGCCGCAACCTGTCAGCAGGATCGCGGCAAGGCTTGCTGCCGGATATCGTTTCCTAGCCCGCGCCGTAGAACGGCGCGCAGTGCCGATCAAGGTGCGGGGTCCGGGACGGGCGGAGCGGCGGGCCTGGGCGGGGGTGAACGACGGCACGCGCCTTCGACTCTGACGGATTTCATGGTCTAGTACTCAGGGTATTCGTCTCCTGTTCCGAGCCTGAAGCGCAACGTGCTGACCAGCCCCGCGGCCTCGATCGGCTTTCCCCCCTCCGTCGCCGCGCGGAAACGCCAATGGACGATGGACGCGAGCGCGGCCTCCTCGAATACGCCTTCCGGTTCCGCTTCAACGATTTCCGCGTTGACCACCGTGCCCTGCGCTGTCACGTCGTAGCGCATGACCACATAGCCTTCTATGCCTTCCGCTTTCGCACCAGGCGGGTAAACCATATCCGCGCCCGAGACCAACTGCGGGGGCGACGAGGACACGCAAGCCGCGAGCATGATCGCCGACAAGCCGCCAGCCAGATACCCCGTTACCCCCCTCACGCAGCGGTATACGAGACATTGTCCCAATATCGGCACGCCTACCTCCGCGAGAATCGGTCGGCGAGATGCAGGGCGACGGGCAGCATGTACTCGCCGTGAGGTTCGAACGCCGCGCCGGGGACCCGCGCTTCTCGCCCGTGAAGGTGGGCATCGAGTTGTTCGGCCAGGCAGGAGAGCATCTCGGATACGCCGGCCAACTCCTGGACGATATCTCGCCGTGAACATCGCTTCAACCGATCCCGCTGGCGCCGCCACCCGGCAATGATCTCCCGCAAGAGATCCTCATCATTCTCCTGCGCCAACCGGCGCGCCGCCAGACTCTCCGGCGGAATGCAGTCCACCACGCGATCAAGGGGCGTGTCCGTATCGTAGGGCCGATCGCCACGAACTTCGCCCGGCGTTGAACTGCCCAGCAGGCGCGCGTACCACTTCACTGGTTCGAGCATTTCTATCAGCGGCATCAAGCCCCGGACGTCCTCATCCGACAGCCCCGACCGGATCAGCCGTCGCCCCACATCCCTCGCCGGGTCCACCGCTCCCAGGCGCGCCAGCGTCGCTTGCGTGGCCGCGAGCCGGCGATACATGTCATCCGTGTCCCGGACATCGGCGGAGGACCAGAAACGTTCGGCAATGGCGGGCATGCGGCTCCACAGTCTCGTATCGAGCAACTCGTCGGTCACCAGCTCCGACCAGAGGCATGCCTCGCCGCCCAGAACGCGGCCCCCGCCTTTTCCGGCCGGCTCGCCGCTCAACGTTTCCCAGTAGCTCGACAGGGCGCGCAGGCCATCCCGCACATGGGCGAGCCGCGGATCCCGAACGATGTTCGCGCCGGCTTCGGTTTCGGGATCGAACGCGTAGTGCAGATCGGCCGGGTAGAAAAGGTCCAGGTAGTAAGGGGCGGAATGCACCGTGTCGAATCCTGCATCCAGCGCCCGGCTGCGCGCCGCCTGGCCTCGCCAGCTCTGGACGACGACGCTGCGGGGAAGGTCCGGCTGGACGACCTCGTCCCAGGCCACCGGAGTCTTGCCGAGACCGCGCAGGATGTCCGCCATCCGCAAGTTGAACGCGGCTTGCATCGCGCGCGCATCCCGACCGTCCGGCAGCGTGACTTCATCGCCCCCGAAGTGGGCGTGGGAATCGGGGAAGACCTGCGCGAGTTCGCCGAAGAGCGAGGTCACGGCGCGCATGACCTCCGGGTTATCCGGATCGAGGCAGCAGGCATGCACGCCAAAACGTTTGCTGACGGCCGATACCGGCTCGCCGAGACCCCAGTCCGGATGTGCCGCAAGCCAGCTTGACGCATGTCCCGGCACGTCCAGTTCCGGGACCACGCGGATGCCGCGCGCGGTGGCGCTGCGCACCAGCTCGTCGAGTTCCTCCCGTGTGTAGTGGGCGCGGCGGTCCGCCAGTTCCGGGTAGGCCGCTCCCGGAAACCGAAAGCCCTGGTCGTCGCACAAGTGCAGGTGCAGGACGTTGAGCTTGTAGAACTCCATCAGGTCCAGTGTTCGCTCCAGCGTGCCGATGGAGATGAAGTGGCGCGCCGTGTCGATCATCAGGCCGCGCCAGGGAAACCTCGGGGCGTCCTCGATCTCGCAATGCGGAAAGCCGTGGCCCTCGCCGTACCGGCCGAGCAGTTGTGACAAGGTCGCGAGCGCGCGCAGCACGCCCCACTCCGCCGGGGCCTCGACCGCTATACGCCCCGGCGCGACTTCCATTCGATAGCGCTCGTCGTCGCCGAGCGCCGGGATTTCCCGAGCGGGTCCGGAGACGATATCGAGCCGTACCCGATCCCGACCAGGAGCGAGCGCGGCAGATTCGCCCGCGATGGCCGCCAGCCGCCGCTCGCAACGCGATACCGCCGACCCCAGTCGCGCCGAAGCGACGCCGCTCGTTTCCAGACTGCCGACAGGCGTGTATCCGCTGCCAGGGATGACTTTCCGCGGCAGGGGCATCAGGTGCATGGACGCGCCACCTGCTTGAAATTGCGATACAGGCTGCGGCAGTCGTCGCCGAACGACGCGAGTCGATCCGCCACGTCACTCCGCAGCACGGCGAGCGCATCCTCTCCCAGCGCTTTTTCGAGCGACGCCGCGTAAACCGGGATCGCCGCCCATTCATCCACCGTGTCGCCGGTCATCTCGACGTGATACTGCAGTCCGTAGGCGCGCTCGCCGTACCTGAACGCCTGCACCGCGCAGTGCGGCGAACTCGCCAGCAGCGTCGCTTCGACGGGCAGCGCCGAGACCTCCGCACCGTGCCACTGAAACACGGTCATGGGGGAGTCCATGTCGCGGAAGAGGGGATCGGTTTGCCCGTCGGATGTGAGTTCCACCGTCATGACGCCGACTTCCGGGGTTTGCGCAATCCTCACGGCACCGCCCAGGGCATCGGCCAGAAGCTGATGACCCAGGCAGACGCCGAGGAACGGGCGCTGCATCTCCGCGACGAACTGCCGGATCGCCGCCTTCTCTTGCACCAGCCATGGATGTTCGGTCTCCTGCCAGACATCCTGCGGGCCGCCCATGACCAGCATCAGATCGTAGGGATCCAGGTCGGGTATCGGTTCGCAACAGTCGAGTTCGACGACATCCCAGGCGAAACCGTCCTCGCGAAAGAAGTTCCGAAACATCCCCGGATGCTCTACCTTGGCATGTTGGAACACGACGATTCGCATGGCCCTGTCGGCGTCGGCGGTGACAGCAGTCTGCCATAGACCGCGGCGGATGCGTTCACGCCCTCGACGTGCCCACATCGACGTGCCCACGCCTTGTCAAACACGGCCGGGGCAGCGACCATCGGCGCAACGCACTTGAACTGGATGCCGGAGTGGACATAAAGCAACGCATGCAGGCGGTCATCGCCGCCGAAGCCGAAGCGATCGGAAGCATTCGCGTCACCGACGACTACGTGACCGCGGTCGAGAGACTCTTCGGTTGTCGGGGCAAGGTGATCACGACCGGCATCGGCAAGGCCGGCCACATTGCGCGCAAGTTCGCCGCGACGCTCTGCTCGACGGCCACGCCCGCCGTGTTCGTGCACCCCGCGGAGGCGGCCCACGGCGACCTGGGACTCGTCGACCGGGACGACATCATGATCGCCTTCTCAACCAGCGGAAAGTCCAAGGAAGTGCTGGAGATCATGGAGTTCTCCCGTCACCTCGGCGTCGCGGAAATCATCGGCGTGACCTCGCATCCGGATTCGGATCTCCGCGGCCTCTCCGACATCGTGCTCGACATGGGCGTCATCGCCGAAGCGTGCCCGCTGGACCTGACGCCGAGTTCTTCCATGGCCGTCATGCTGGCGATCAGCGACGCCATCGCGCTGGCCCTGATGGAGGCCAAGGGAGTGACGCGGGAGGATTGGGGCATGCGCCACCACGGCGGCTATCTTGGCCGGGCGGCGCGAATGGACAACATGTAGGGCGCGCCTTCGAGTGGGCGAGGTCAGGGCTTCGCTGTCCGGCTCAGGGCCTCGTCCAGAATGCGCTCGGCATCGATCCAACCCGTTTCGTCCTGCACCTCCCGGCAGATTTCGAGCAGCGCGCCAACGCGAGCCCCCGGGGTGAATCCTCGAGCGATGAGGTGCCGACCCCGGACCACATCCACGGGCGCCCGCTTGTCGACGCCCAGCTCCCGCGCCCGGTCAAGGAACTGCTTCACCGGCGCGTCGGAACGGACGCTCTCGGCCACGCGGGCGAGAAGCTCCAGCGTCACGCCGGTCGCGCCCAGCCTTCTGGACAACCGACGATATTCGCTCGATGCCGCGCTCGCCTCGACCAACGAGGCCGGTTCCGGGAAGAACCGCACCAGGGCCGAGACACGTACGACGACATCCTTCGGCGCCCGCATTCGATCCAGCAGGGACTCGATGTCGGCCGGCCGGCGCAATGCATGGGACAGGACGGCGAGCATCTGGACCAGGTCATCGTCGTCGTCCCGCCGCATCGTTGCGCCGCGATCCACCGCTGCCAGCGTCTGCGACCACGCGGAATCATGCGTCAACGCGTCCAGTTCCGGGAAGAACCGCAACAGCGTCGACTCCCGCAGGAACGTGAGGCCGAGAGACGGGCGCGCACCCTTGAGCAGCAGCTTGCGGAACTCCTCCAGGACGCGCTCGGGGGAAACCTCGCGCAGGTCGAGCCGGCCACAGAGTTCCACCAATGCGTCATCCGCGTGCATGTCGAACCGCGCGATGAACTGGGCCACGCGCAGGCCTCGCAGCGGATCCTCGTCGAAGGCGTCGGCATCCACCGCCCGCAGCACTCCGCGTTCGAGATCGCGGCGGCCGCCCCAAGGGTCCGAGATATCCCCGTTGAGAATGTCGAGGCCCATGCTGTTGATAGTGAGGTCGCGGCGCCGCGCCGCCGTCTCGAAGTCCAGCCTCGGATCGCATTCGACGTCGAACCCGCGATGCCCCGGTCCGACCTTGCTGTCCCGCCGCGGCAGCGAGAAGTCCGCATCGAGGTGCTTGAGGCGCAGCACGCCGAAAGCGCGCCCCACCGAAAGCACGCTGCCGCGGCGCTCCAGCAGCGTTCGCAACGCGTCGAGGTCCATCCCGTAAACCTCGATGTCGAGGTCCTTCGACGGCTGGCCTCGCAACAGGTCCCGCACGTAGCCGCCGACGACGAAGGCGCGGCCGCCCGCCGTCGCGATCTCCCGGGCGATGTCCTTGACGCAGGCGTCAATCATGCGATCCATCATACGAGAGCCGGAAACGTAAAGGCGGTGGGCCGCCGGGCCCCACCGCCTATGGAATTGGTAGCTACGGGCGGACTCGAACCGCCGACCCCGCGATTATGAGTCGCGTGCTCTTGCCAACTGAGCTACGTAGCCACATGTCGAAGTCCCGAGGGGAGCGGATTGTCGGAACAGGATCGGCAATTGTCAACGCAACCGGGGTCTGCCCGCCGCTGCGAACCCCTGGCCGCACTCCACAAACGGCCGAACCGCCGGTTCGTCGCCGACGTCATCGGCGGGATGAACTTCTTCGCCGGCCCTTGCAGTAGGCGATGCATCCCGGTTCAGCGTCGTCCTTCGACGAGGTTGATGATATCGGACTTGTGGAATCGGTATCGATTGCCATCCTTGGTGTGCTTGATTTTGTTCGCTCTGATTCTCCGGCGGATGGTCGATTCCGAGACACCGAGAAAGTCGCAAACCTTCCATACTCGCGAAAGCATTGATTATCAGCCAGTTACCAAGCGTCGGTCCTTGGGACAGCTTGAAAATCTGTGCGGATTTGCCAATATAGCTCAAGACCAACGCACGGGAAGGAACACATGGCAGAGTTCAGAACCCTCAGGACGGCCGCCAAGCCGGCCATTGAAGTCAACCAGGTACTGCGCAACACCTACCTGCTGCTCGCGTTCACGGTGGCGTTCGCGTGCATCACCGGCACCGCCGCGGCAGCGATGAACGTGCCCTTTCTGGGCGGGATGTCCGGTCTCATTGTCTATCTTGTAGGCTTCTTCGGGCTGTCGTACCTGGTCAACAAGACCGCCAACAGCGTCTGGGGCCTGTTCTGGACTTTCATGTTCACGGGCTTCATCGGTTTCGTCGCCGGTCCCATCGTCGGCTACTACCTCGCGGTGCATCCGGGAGTCGTTGCACAGGCGCTCGGCGTCACGGCGGCCACGTTCTTTGGCCTTTCGATCTATACCATCACGACAAAGAAGGACTTCTCTTTCCTGCGGTCGTTCATCGTGGTCGGGTTCTTCGTCGTGATCGGCGTCATCATCTGCTCGCTCTTCTTCGACCTTTCGGCATTCGCCGCCGCCATCTCCGCCGCCATGGTGCTGCTCGCGTGCGCGCTCATGCTGTACCAGACGAGCGAGATCGTGCTGGGCGGAGAAACGAACTACATCATCGCCACGAACAACCTGTTCGTCTCGATCTACCTGTTGTTCATGAACCTGCTGAGTTTGTTCGGCATCATGGGCGGAGACGACTAGACCGGCAGCGTCGCGCTCAGATCTGCGTCAGCCGCCGGTAGGCCTTCTGCAGGGCCATCGGCAGACCTCGGGTTTCCGCGATCACCATATAGCGCGTTTCGGGACACATCCGACGCAGGTAGTCGTAGCCTGAGCGGTCGACGGTAACGCAGAAGGTGTGAATCCCGGCGCGTTCGGCTTCTTCCAGCGCCTTCGCCGTGTCCCGCAAACCGTATTCGTGGTTGCCGCGTTCGGGTCCGTAGTCGCAGTCCTGCGGAAACCCGTCGCTCACGATCATCATCACCCTGAGCGCCGCCCCTGCGGCGGCCAGCTTCGCCGCCGCATGGCGAATCGCCGGGCCCATGCGCGTACTGCGCTTCGGCTTCATCGCCGCGATGGCGTCGAGGGCGCGACGGCGAAACGGTTCGTCGAACTCCTTCGCGACGTAGAACTCGACGCAATCCCTGCCATACCCCGAGAAGCCGTAAACGCCGTATTCGTCCCCAATGCCCTCAAGGGCGGTGGCCATCAGGGCGACGGCTTCCTTCTGAATATCGATGATGCGCCGGTCCTCGGCCGCTGCGGGGGGCCTGGCTTCAGGCGCGTCATCGTCATCGAACCACGGGTCGCGAAAGTTCGGTGGCGCGCCAACACTCGTCGAACCCTTCGCTGGAGGGTTCCGGGCAGGGTCCTCAACAGGGTCGTCCGTGGACGCGGACAGGTCGACCAGGAAGGCGGCCCAGACATCACGGCGCGCCCGTTCCCGACGGCTGTACACCCTATCGTCAGGCGACACGCCCGCCCGCATATCCGAGCGGGCGTCGACCAAAGCGCCGAGATCCAGTTCGTCGCCATCCGCCAGCTTGCGCACGCGCTGATAGCCCGCCGGGCGTATCTGCTCGAATCGTTGCCGAACCGCCCGCGCATAGGGGCGGACGGAACGCAGGAGATCTGCGCCGTCGTCCGCGCTGGCGGGATCCATGTCTATCTCGAACAGTCGACACCAACCCTTCCTGTAGGTCCCGTTCAGGTAGTCCCATTCGTCGTAGAGGAAACTGCGCGCATCGACGGGCGCGTCGCCGAAACGTTGCCGCAGCGCGGAGCGCTCCGAGTCGACCCGGCGCTGCAAGTCGTCCCGCGCCCGCACCAGGTCCCGTCCCACATCGCGAACGTCGCCATCGCCCTTTCCCTGCCCCGCCTTGATTTCATCGCCACCAACGAGCTCATCAACCTCCATGGCGGCCAACTGGGCGTCGGCATCGTCGAGTTCCCGTTCCCAGTCCTCGAGGCGCACTTCCCGCTGCGCCCACTCGATCTGCCCGGGAAACGGGCCCCGACCCGTTTCCTCGGCGTCCGCCGCGAGCATGTCATAGCACTCCACCACGGCTTCGGCCGCGTCGTACACCGTGGCGTCCTCCGCCCGCATGCGGTCGATCACCGGGCGCAGGAACTCGACGGGCGCCTCCCGGTGCGGGTCGAGCGCTTCCTGGTACTTGCGCGCGCCCGGATACATGCGCAACGTCTGCGCCTCTACCCGGGCCAACTCGATCACATGGAACAACGATCTGGCCACGGGCGGGGTATCGAAGTGATTGAAGAACACCGTAAGGTCGGGCTCGCGGTGGACGGGGGGCGGGGCGCGGACGGCAAGCGCCGGGATGCGGGCGCGGGCGCGATGGATGTCGAACGCGAACGTGCCGAATTCGCGAAACCCGAGTTGCACCAGAACGCGCAACCGGTACATCGCCGCGTCCAGCGCTTCGTCCCCGAAGATATCGATGGAAGCGGGCAGGTATACGCCGCCGCGGTCGGCAACGTCTTCATCGCCCACCTTCAGATGGCAGTAGCCGCCGGCGATTCCTTCCGCGAACAACGCGAGCGGACGTTCGACATCGGCGAGGTTGACCATGCGCTGGCGTGGTCGCCTAAGGCAGGATCACGTCGACGATATCGGCGACCGCCTTCTGCACGTTGGCGTCGTCGGACACCGTCTGCACTATCGCAATCTCCGAGGCGCGGCGCGCGTCGATGCCCCGCCGGATGAGTTCGCCCGCATAGATCAGGAGGCGCGTGCTCACGCCTTCCTCGAAGCCGTGTTCACGCAAGTTCCGCACCTTGACTCCGATGGCCGCCAGCCGGTCCGCCATGTTTGCGTCGACGGCGGACTCATGCGCGATGATCTCAGCCTCCGCATCGCTGTCCGGATAGTCGAAGGTGAGGCTGACGAACCGCTGCCGCGTACTGGTCTTCAAGTCCTTGAGGACGCTCTGATAGCCAGGGTTGTACGAGATCACGAGCAGAAAGTCCGCATGCGCGACGAGCAGCTCACCGGTCTTGTCGATCGGCAGCAAGCGGCGATGATCGGTGAGCGAATGCACCAGCACCGTCGTGTCCTTGCGCGCTTCCACGATTTCGTCCAGGTAGCAGATGGCGCCGGTGCGCACGGCCTGGGTCAACGGACCGTCCTGCCAGACCGTCTCGTCGCCGCGCAACAGGTATCGCCCGATGAGATCGGTGGCCGTCAGATCCTCATGGCAGGAGACCGTGACAAGGGGCATCTCGAGTTCGCTCCCCGGTCCGTCGCAGTCCTCGTAGAGCCGCCACGTCATGTGCTCGACGAAGCGCGTCTTGCCGCACCCCGTCGGCCCCTTCAGGAGTACCGGCAGACGGCTGCGGTAAGCGGCCTCGAATACCTCTACCTCATCGGCGAGCGGCAGGTAGTACGGCTCGCTCACCCGGGATAGAACGCGTCGCGCCCGTTGATGTAGTTCCTGAAGGACTGCGCCGCGTTGCGATTGACGAGGTTCCGCCCGTACATGGGGTGACGCAGGCTGCGAACCTCGTGTTCGAGTTCGGCGAGGGTTTCGCCGCTGTCGGGATCCACGATGGCCTGGAAGCGATACTGGTGCTGGTCGGTCTCCTCGGTAACGAGGTCCCGCTCGATCAGGAATTCGTGCGGACTGGAGAAGTCCGCCACGTAGATCGCGATGTGGTGGCCGTCATAGTCCCCGATCTCGTCCGCCGTCTCCCGGTATACGAGTCTTTGATCGGCCCCGGTGGACACGTCGACGCGGCGCCCCTCCTCGTCGTCGACCACTTCCGCGGGCGCGAGGAATACCTGCCGGTAGAAGCCGGCGATTCCCTCCGCGGCGCCGGGCGGAACGTCCATCTGCGCATAGGCGATGCCGAGGTAGATGCCGGGGAACGCCTCCGGCGCGTACGCCCGAATGGCGTTGCCCCATGGACAGGTGACGGCGATGTGGTCGTTTTTCTCGGACCATTCGAATTGCGTGCCCGCAAGCAGTTCCGAAACGGAAACGAGGCGCCGGGCGAGATCGTCGAGGTCCGGCACGACGACGCCGATATGCCCGCGCCACTTCTGCGCCCTGCTCTTCGGCAGGTGAAACTGCTGCGCGCCGGCGTTGATCCACATGTTGCGGGTGCCGAAATCGACGTAGGGATCACGCGTGAACCCGAGTCCGGTGACGTAGAACAGGGCCGCGACCTGCTGGTCCGGCACCGTCAGGTTGATGTGCTCCATGTTGAGCACGTTGCCGACATTCTCTTCGCTTCGGTTGAAATCTCTTGCTTGGGCCATCAGGTCTTCCTCACGTCCCGGGGACGACGCGACGCGTGGCGCGCCGAGTGTCATTCGCGCATCCGGTCCGCCTCGCGTCGGTCGCTCGCGAATACGCGACCATCACTCTCTGTTCGTGCAGCGATTATAGCCATTGACTGAATGGGACGGCGGAACGTTTGGCCGTCCGGGGATCTACCGGTAGTACAATTCCAAGGACTTTTCGGGAATCAATCAATTCAAGTCACTTCGTGCTGCACCGCCATCTCAATCATCAGAGGTTTACGCTTGCCGCCATCGACGACGCGATCTCGCGCGGGAGGTGGAAGGACTGGGAGGAACTCCGACGAGCCGCACTGAGTGATGGCGAGGTGATGGCGAAAATCGAGCGTATCTGCGCCCGCTACGCCGACGATCCGTACCGGCAGCGCTATCGATTCTGGGCGAACTATGTCGAAGCCCATAGCTGACTTGCCCGATTGGGAACGACTGTTGTCGGCGGCGGCGCGGCTACAGGAGATCATTCCGGGGACAGTGCTGGTCGGCGGTACCGCCGCTGCTGTCCATGCCGGGCATCGCCTCTCCATGGACGACGACCATGTGCTTCTCGACCTGCGCGAAAGATTCTCAAGCGTGCTTTCTCAGTTGGAGACGGTGGCGGGATGGAGAACCGCAAGGACGACGCGCCCAGTCCTGATTCTCGGCAGCCTGGACGGCATCGAAACCGGGGTCCGCCAGCTTGTCCGCAGCGAACCGTTGGAAACCGAGGTTGTCGAGCGGTCCGGCATTGCCTTGACCGTCCCGACCGCTGCGGAAATGCTGCGCATCAAGGGCATCTTGATCCTCAGGCGCAATGCGACACGGGACTATGTGGACTTCGCCGCGCTCGCGGAACACATGGGCGTTGCCGCAACGGCGGACGCGCTGGCCGGCTTCGACGCCCTTTACCCGCAACCGAGCGGCGAGTCGCCCCTGCAGCAGTTACATGCGCAACTGTCGGAAGCGATTCCCTACGACCTCGGCGGCACCGTCCTCTCGGAGTACAGGAACCTCGACCCGCAGTGGCACGACTGGACCGCGGTGAAGGACGCCTGCGTGCGCACATCCATAGCCGTGTTCGACCGGCTCTGCGACCGCAGAGGCGGATGACCGGCTAAATTTCGGCAGGGCACGGGCAGCAAGCGCCGTGATGCGGGCGCGAGGGCGATGGACCATGGCGGCCGACCGTGACAAGGAGCAGGTCGAATCGTCCCTCGGTCAGTAGCAGTTCCCGTAGAGCCGCACGTCATGTGCTGTCAGTATCGCCCAATCGCGTCGAAGTCCATTTCGACCGACAAATCGTCTCGATGACCCGTAACCTTGATGAAACCCATTTCCGCCAACCGGACCAGCTCTCGGAAGAACGTGCGCCTGGTTACCGTTTCATAGATGGTTTTAACGTAAGGTTCACGCACCAAGTCCGAGAACAGAATCCGTTTTGAAGGCTCTTCGGCGAACGGATCGGTGGGTTCCGTCACTCCAACCAGGTATTCCAGCATTTGATATTCGCGTTGATTGATCACTCGACGCCGGGGTCCAACACGCTTGCCAAGCGCCGCCACCAACGTGTTTCGGTAAATGACACGGTTGAGTTTGATCTTGATGAAGTTGTTGATCCCCTTCAATTCGCCCGCGAACCCTTCGAGGCCAAACTGCACAAACTCCCCGAGCTCGAAGGGCTGCCTTCGCCTGCTTCTCTGCAACAACAGCTTGTATCGGTCTCCGTGTCGATAGAAATAGTTCGACAGACCGTAGAATCCGAAAACGTTGTATCCACCCTGGAAGAGTATCCCCGCCTCGACAAGTCTTGAGACCCTACCGTTCCCGTCGCCGAAGGGATGGATCGTTACCAAGAAGAAGTGCGCCAATAGTGCGCGCAAGACCGGATGCAACGCCCGTGGTCGACCGGAATTGATGAACTCTACGAATTCGTGCATGAGATCGTCGAGCCTCTCCGGTGGTGCTCCTCGGTGGACGCCTCCCAAAGCTTCGGTACCTACGACAACCGAGTGTCTTCTCAGCTTCCCCGGCACATTGTTTTGCTCATCCGAGCCGCGCGTGTTGAGCCGATGCATGTGCATGATGTCGGCGTAGGTTATCGGACGCTCCGTTGGGCCGAATCGTTGCTTGGTCCAGTCCTGGGCAACACCCGCGTTCCGCACTTGCAACTGTTCTCTGGATTGTTGTTGTGGTCGCGCCTCCGCCTGCTCGAGTTGCTGGCTCACTTGTGCCTCCGACAGCGGATTTCCTTCAAGCGCTGTTGTGCCGTGAACCGCCCTCACGCGATTGAGTTGATCCAAACTATCCCTCCATTCCGGCGGAAGAACCAAGTTCAGTGCGGCTTCCTTGTACGCTTCGATCTGAACCAAAAGAGATCCCATACTCGCCTGATTCAGACGGTAGTCGAAACGGAATCCGTTCCAGTCCACAAGTCACCTCTTATCGCGCATCTTGTTTGACACGTAAATTGACAATACAACTCATTGAATTCAAATATGAATATTACTATACGTCACGTTACTTGACCAGCTATTTGACATCCACTTTGGCACTTGCGTAGCCTTGAGCGCACTAGGGTCCGCTTGTACATGGGATGCCGGAAGCTGTGCACCGCGAGTCTTCCCGGCGGTGCCCGCAGTGAACGCCTCCCGAGGCCTCGGTGCCCACAACGACGGGTGTGGTCCTTGGCTCTGCCGACACTGCGAGCCATGTCCTGCTTCGACTCGACCGGTGCCGTTCGAACCAGAGACTTGGGTCCTTCAGGGCTGCCGACGGCCCCCGCCACGTCCTTTCAGCTTCGCTCGCATCTCGGCCTGCTGGCGCGCCACGTCGCGACGCCGCAACAGCTCCGCGGCCCAAGGCACCAAGTCGGAAGAGCGGGAGACGATCTTCCCCTTCTCCGCCACGAACTGCGGTCGAGGATCCGGGATGGCATCCGGTTGCAGCTCTGAATTATCGACCGCGTCCAGCACATCGAACTCGTCGAAATGCCGGCGCAGGTTCGACAATGAATACCGATACCTGTCCTCGAGGCGCGCGGGATCCACATGATGGCCGGTGTTCGTCAGCACCCGGTGCTCGATTCGCTTGGCATTGATCTCCCAATGATCGGTGCCGATGAAAATCCCCTCGACCCGATACCTTTCCTTGATCGCACGGCGCATCAACGCCGGTCCTGGCCGACCGGAGAATGTGCTTTCGTACCCGAAGTCCAGCCGCTCGGCGAAGTTCTTCTCCAGCTCGGCGCCGACATACTCCCGCGTCCGCGCTCGCGCGCCCTCGTCGTTCCAGTCGCCGATCCCCCCAGCGATGCTGTCCTGGTCGAAATACCGCGCCGGCAGCCGGTCGTAATTGTTCCGCTTCCACGCCGATTTTCCGGCGCCGTTGCACCCCATCACGATCATGAACACTGGCCGCCGATCGATGAGTTCCGCCATACCCACCTCTCGATCATCTTGGCCCTATCGTACACCCCGTCGGAAGCCCACGCTTCCGCAAACCCAAGCGCACTGGAACAACTTGACCAAGCGGTTCCAGCACTCACCCGCGTGAGCTTGGAGCGTTGTCGGTGTAGGCTCAGTCGCATTGATTCCCGCGAGGAGCATTCGCATGTTGTATCGACCTTTCGGCAGTACCGGCCTCGACGTGTCGGCAATCGGTTTCGGGTGCTGGGAACTCGGCGGAAGCTACGGGCGAATCGACGAGTCGGACGTCATCGCCGCGATCCACAAGGCGCTCGATGTCGGCATCAACCTGTTCGACACGGCCGAAGCTTATGGTTTCGGCCAGTCCGAGAGCATTCTCGCCAAGGGCCTCGGATCCCACCGGGACGACATCATTCTGGTCAGCAAGTTCGGCATCGGCTACGGCGGAACCGGCAAGACGTCGAGAGACTCCACGCCCGAACGCATGACGCAATCCATCGAGACGACGCTCAAGGCGCTGGATACCGATCACCTCGATGTCTACCTCGTCCATTGGCCGGACCGCGATACGCCGTTCGAGGAGACCATGCGCGGCCTTGAAGACCTGGTCCAGCAGGGCAAGACGCGTTTCGTGGGCATCTCCAACTTCAAGCAAGCCGAGATCGCCGACTGCATGGCCGCCCGCCGGGTGGATGTCGGACAGTACGGGTACAACCTGTTTGACCGGCGCCTGGAAGCGGAGGTGTTCCAGTACTGCGGGGAGCAGAACATCGCGATGATGGTGTACGGCCCGCTGGCCCACGGCCTGCTGACGGGCACGTTCAGCGCCGACACACGGTTCAACGAGGGAAGAGACTGGCGGTCGCGCGGGGATGCCTTCAACCTGCCGCTCTTCACCGAGGAGAACTTTCCGCGCAACCTGGCCGTCGTGGAGGAACTGAAAGCCTTTGCGGCCGAACGCGGGATGGCGATCTATGAACTCGCCCTGGCATGGGTCTTGAGGAATCCGGTCGTGAGCGTGGCGCTGGTCGGCGCCCGTACGCCATTCGAGGTCGAAGCGAACATGCACGCACTCGAACGCACCCTGTCCGACGAGGACATGGAGGTCATCGAAGGTGTCTTCGCGAAGCACGGCGTGGATACCCAGCCGGATATCTGGATCGACTGACCCCGATATCTGGATCGACTGACCCCGGCTCGACCCTCTGCCGGAGGCCGGAGGGCCCCGATCTCTCCCTAGGCCTGATGCTGACCCGGAGGTCGGGCGCGCGGCGTGTTTACCGGCGCCAGGCCCCCGGCTCGGGGATTCCGCGGCTGTAGAGGCCGGGCTCGGTGGTCCCGCGCAGCGCGTCGGCGAACGCCGGCTCGCGCACGATGCCGGTGACCTGTCCGGCGGGTCCGTCGCGCAGGATCGTCACGGGCCGCCCCGTGTCCGCATTCAGCGTGAAGGAGGCGCGCGGCCCCGAAAGCGTGATCGAGGCGAGCGATTCCGGCCATCCGTCCTGCACCGGCAGCGCGAAGGCGAACGCCGAACGCCCGTTGCCGTCGCCCGCCACCGGCATGTCGAAGCTGAACTCGAACAGCGCCGAGCCGTCCGCAGCCGACCCGGCGATGCGGTAGGGGCCGGGCGCCTGCGGGAGCGCGGGCGGGGCTTCGGCGACGAAAGCCGGCTCGAGGTAGGGCGCGGCCCCCGCATCAAGACCGCCCCAGACGATGAGCGAGGACACCGGTTCCGCGCCCGTCCCGGTCTCCGGCGCGCGGAGCCTTCCGGCGCTGTGCAGGCGGTACCTCAGCATCCTGTCGAAGCTGAAGTCGCTGACCCAGTACGGCGCGCAGTACGACATCAGGTCCACGTACTCGTCCGGCGATACCAGCCGCTGCGCGCCGATGTCGTAGCCCCATCTGCCCGTGGATGCGTTGGCGTACGGATACGCCGGCTCCACCCCGAGCGCGCCGCCGCATGGGGCGTGCTGCAGCGACAGGTTGTGTCCGAACTCGTGCGCGATCACCGAGGCGTTGAGGACCGAATACGCGGTTCGCTGGCCGATATTGCCGATGCCCGACGCCCCTTCGTATTCTCCCGAGATCAACCCCATGTAGAAATCGTCGCCGCCTTCCATGGTCGCGATCAACTGGGTCTGCTTCATCAGCTCGTGGCCCACGTTGCTGTCGGTTCGCACGGGGGCATGGGCCGTGACGGCCATCTCCGACACGGGCAACAGCGCACGCACGTATCCCAGCAACTCGTGCCCCTGCGGGTCGGCCGCCATGGCGTTGGCCGCGTCGACCGCGGACTGGTCCGGGTTCGAGTCCCAGAGGAACGGGATGAAGGTGACGTCGAAGCGGGGCATCGCGCGCACCTCCACCGCGACCCGTCCGGACTCCGGTATCCGGTCCACCACGTTCAGGCCCGCTTCGAGCGTGCCCCCGGGATCGATCTCTATCGCCATCTCCAGCCCCGGCCGCACGACTTCGGCGGGTACGGCGGCGTTGATCGAACGCTTCAGCGAACTCTCATCCAGTTCGGTCGGAATGGGGCCCGGCCCGGAAGCAACCTCCACCGAGTGCACGAGCGCGCCGCCGCGGTGAAATTCCGCCCGCACCGCGGGCATGCGCGCCGAATTGGCCCGCGCGGCCGTGGGGAAGACCCGCAGCAGGGCCGGCTCGCCGGCCACCAGGGCGATGGGCAACTCGTGCGACTGGATGGCCTGCGTGAGGTAGGCCGCCGGAGGCTCGAAGCCGCACCGCGGCACCCGCCGGGTGAGCAACCCGTCCAGCCACGCGAGCACGGCCGCGTCGGGCGGCGCGCACAGCTTCGTGCCGACCGCCTGCAGGTGGTTCAGCTCGCGGAGATCGACCAGGCGCCCCGGCAGCGGCCCGGCCAGTTCCGCGTTGCCGGTCAGGGCCAGCGAGTGCAGATTCGACAGCCCGCCCAGCTCCGGCGGCACCGCACCGGAGAGCGAGTTGCTGCCGAGGTAGAGTTCCTTCAGTCCGGCGAGGCGGCCCAGCTCCGCCGGAACGGCGCCGACGAGATCGTTGTAGGAAAGATTGAGGTACTCCAGCCGGGCGAGATCTCCGAGCGCCGCCGGCAGGTAGTCCGAGAGCCGGTTGCCGGACAGGTCCAGGATCCGCAGCTTTTGCAGGCCCGCGAGCGCCGTGGGGATCGCGCCCGACAGCGCGTTGTTCGCGAGGTGGATCTGCTCCAGAGCCGTCGCGTCGGCCAGCCGATGCGGGATGGGTCCGGCGAGCGCGTTGTTGTCGAGCTGCAGCTCGACGAGCGCCGGCAGGTCGCCGAGGTCGGCCGGTATCGGGCCGGACAGGCCGTTGTTCGAGAGACTCAGCACCCGCAGGGCGGCGAGCTTGCCGAGCTGCGGCGGGATGGGCCCGGACGCGCGTACGCCGCCCAGGTCGAGCACCTCGAGCCTGGACAGCTCGCCCAGTTCCGGCGGGAGGGCCGCGTTCATGGTGTCGATGCCCACGAGTCTCAACTCGGTCAGCGCCTCCAGCGCAACGATGTCCGGCGGAATGGCGCCCACCAGTCCGTTGTGGGACAAATTCAGGCGGGTCACCCGGCCCTGTCCGTCCGTATCTACGCCGTGCCATTCGCGAAGCGGCGCGTCGGTCAGCCAGTTGCCGGTTTCGAACCATTCTTCGCCGCGCATGGCCTGGTGGATCTTCTCCAGGACATCGCGGTCCGCCGAGGGTGCGCAGTCGACCCCGGTGCCCTCGTGCGCGGCCACCGCCTCGAGCCATTCGCGCAGGAACTCTTCCCGCGGCACGCACAGGCCCGTCCCCGCGTAGCGCAGTTCCCGCAACGCGTCGAGGCGCGGCAGCGTGTAAGGCAGACGGCCCGAAAGATCCGCATTGCCGCCGAGCCGCAACGATTCCAGGAACTTCAGATCGCCGAGTTCGAGCGGCAGCTTTCCCACGAGCCCGTTGGCGGAGAGATTGATCGCGACCGTGCGCCCGTCGGCATCGGTGCGAACGCCGTGCCGGGTGTCCGGGGCGCCGTCGGGCCAGCCCGCCGCGTTCGTCCATCCGGGACCGCCCGTGGCCTGGTACAGCGCGTCCAGCACGGCCCGGTCGGATCCGCTGCACCGGCTGCCGCCGGCGTAGTCGCCGATCGTGCTCACCCACGCGGCGAAAGCCGCCGTGTCCGCGATGCAAAGCCTTGGGTTGCCGACCCACCAGAAAGTCGTCAGGGGCAGCCCGGTCAATTCCCGAGGAATCGTTCCCGACAGGTCGTTGTCGGTCACGTGAAGCTTCCGGAGACCGGAAAGATCGCCGAGTTCGGGGGGTATGGGACCGGATAAGCGATTGCCCCAGAGATACAGGCGGGTCAATCGCAGCGCGGAGCCGAGTTGCGCAGGAATCGCGCCGGAGAGCCGGTTGCCGCTCAGGTTCAGTCTCTCCAGGTTGGGGAGACTGCCGAGTTCACGCGGGATCGGGCCGGACAGGTCGTTTTCGGCGAGCACCAGCTCCTTGAGCGCCGCGAGCGCGCCGAGTTCGGGCGGCACGGCGCCGGAGAGACGGTTGCCGCTCAGGTGAAGTTTCTGCAGATTGAGGAGATTCCCGAGCTCGGGAGGAATGGGACCGGAGAAGCCGTTGTCGAAGAGCGACAGACTTTCGAGGTTCGCGAGATCGCCGAGTTCCGCGGGGAGGGGGCCCGTCAGATCGTTCGAACCCAGATAAAGGCCTGTCAGCGCCGTCAGTTTGCCGATTTCCGGCGGGACCGGTCCCGCGAGACCGTTGTCGAACAGCGCGATCTCGACAACCCTGCCGTCCTGACCGGGATACACGCCGTGCCATTCATCGAGCGGACGATCGCTCAGCCAGTTGGCGCTGTTGACCCAGTCCTCGCCGCCGGTGCTTTCATACAGCGCGACGAGCGCGTCGCGGTCGCACGCCGAAGTGGCGCAGGCGCTGTCCGGGCCGGGCGCCGCCTCGACCGTCACCGCGGCCGATGCCGACAACCGCGCGGCGGTCGCAGTGATCGTCGCCGTGCCGGCGGCGACGGCCGTGACCAGTCCGGCGGCGTTGACGGTGGCCACCGCGGGCGGATCCGAGGACCAGGCGATCGATACCCCCGCCATGACGTTGCCGGCCTGATCCCGAACCTCGGCGACACCGCGCAATTCACCGCCGAGGTTCGGGA
>CAZFGB010000043.1:0-10380 GCA_964518405.1 uncultured Pseudomonadales bacterium
CGGCAATGTGGGATTGACCGAACCCGTCGAAGACGGCGATGGCTATGCCGAACCCAATGTGCTCTATCGCAGTGAAATCGACGAAGGCAACATTCGGTTCGAGGAGGTCAAACCGCAGGGCGGGGTCTCGCCGCCACTCATCCATACCAGCCGCGCGCTCGCTGTGGGCGATGTCGACAATGACGGCGGACTCGACCTCGTCGTCGTAAACCGCGACGCGCCGGCATATCTCTTGGTGAACCGGGAAACGCGCGGCAACTGGGTGCGCTTCAGAGTGCTCACAGCCAGCGGCCGGGATGCCCATGGCGCCACTGTTTCGGCAACCGTCGCCACGACCCGCATGCGGCGCGATGTGCAGCCGTCGGCGAGCTACCTCGCTTCAAGCGATCCAAGGGTACATTTTGGCCTCGGATCCGAAGTCGGCACCCGCGATGTCGTCGTGCGCTGGCCCGGCGGCGAAGAGGAAGCCTTCGGCGACTTCGGCGAGGGCGCCACCTACGATTTGCTCCAGGGGACCGGAAAGCCTGGGCGGGGACGCCATGATCGTGGCAGTGACAAGTAAAGTGAGGTGGCGAACCATTATCAAACGACACAGGACCCCGTATGGCCGAGCTCCCCGTTGAAGCAGACCCTCGCGAACTCACCCGACTCGGGCTTGAGACCTACGCCCATGAACTGGACGAGCATGGATTGACGGTGGTCCCGCAATCGGTCCTCGGACTACCGGATGCGTTCTTCACGCATCTGCGAGATACGGTATTGGCGGTTGCGGAACAGCGAATCGGTGCCCGTTTCGATCTGAACCAGGGTGTAAACCGACCTTTGGAGGGCCGCCCGTCAGAGATCGGTCACGTCGTGATCACTCACCTGGTAAATCAGGTCCCCGCGTTTGAACAGGTGCTGACACATCCAGTGAAGAAGGCGCTGATATCTCACTTGCTCGGCGTGACCCATCGGCTCTCCCATAGCAGTGCCTGGATCAAGTGGCGGACGCCCGACGACTGGGAGAAGGTGATGACCACTGGAATGCATGCGGACCAGAGTCCCATGCCAGCACCGTGGAACTGTCGCGCGCCGCACGTAGCCAACATGAACTGGCTGCTGACCGATTACACGCGGGAAGACGGAGCATTGTCCTACGTTCCCGGGAGTCATCTGGAACAACGATTTCCTCCCGAGAGGGAGGCAATCAACCGAGCCGTACCCGTGGAAGCCCCTGCCGGATCGCTCGTCATCTTTCAGGGCTGTACCTGGCATGGATCTTTTCAAAAAGAAACGCCCGGTCTGCGCATCAGCTTGCATGGCCTGCATTGTCGGCCGTATATCCTGCCGGGGCAGGACTACAAGGGGCAGATCCCGGAAAGCACTTACGCAGCCAGCAATGATCCCGACTACCTGCGCATGATCATGCGCGAAGACGAAGAGATGCTGGTACGCGCAGCCGATATCTGAGGTCCGGGGTCAAAGAATGGAAGGCTGGCCAAACCTCTCTTGATGATCCCTGGCCCAGCAGCAAGACGTGACCTCCGGCGATTTCGGGCACGGCGTCACCTCCGAGCGGTGGCTGGATGCGCGAAATTCGGAGCGTTATGATCGCGTGAAGACTTGAGCGGGGACGGGACAATGCTTGCGAATCGCACCGATCGCCGATTTTGTATTCTCATGCTGGCCTTCGCGGTCTGCGCATCGGGTTCATGGGCCGATGATCGGGCCGATTTCAATGCGGCCTATCGAGCGTACGAGCAATACCTTGACGCCAAAGAGACCGAACACGCGCTGGCCGCAGCGAAAGATGCCTACCGGTTCGGATCGAGACTGTTCGGCAAGGACAGCGTGAACGCCGCGAAGCTGGCGATCAACTACGCCGCGTTGCTGAACGATGTCGGACACTACAGGAAAGCGCGCGGGGCGCTGGACGGGAAACTGAGAGTCCTGGCAGGACACTACGGCGACGGGGCTGTCGAGTTGGTTCCGATCACCATGCAACTCGCCCGCTCCGCAAAGTCACCCGACGACGCGCTCGAGTACTTCCGACGCGCTGCCCGCCTGAGCAGGGGCTACGAAGACAACCTGGTCGAGGCACAGAAGAACTTCGACATCATGACGATTCTGCTAAGGGGGGGCGGTGGTGCACTCGTCGAGCCTTACGTCGACAGGACGTACGAGATCTATTCCGAACGGCTCGAACCGAACGACTTTCGCCTCGGCCTGATGTCCTACCACAAGGCGATGTGGGCCAAGGGCAGGGACCACCACGATCAGGCACTCGGGTATCTCCGGGGGGCGCTGACCGCCTTCGAAAACCCCGAACGGGAACGCATGGGCGGTCTTGAGCGAACCGTTCGGATGCAGATGGTGGAAGCGCTGGAGGAACTTGGCCAAAGGGAGGAGGCCACGGAGCACTTGCTGCTACTGGGAGCACAGCAGGACTGGTCTCACGAGGCGGAACCCGTTTACCGGCGAGCCGCGGTCGTCCCCATGGACGCAATCAAGAAGCGGTCGAAGGGCAAGGTGACGCTTTCCTTCACCATCG
This sequence comes from uncultured Pseudomonadales bacterium, assembly GCA_964518405.1. GTDB lineage: Bacteria > Pseudomonadota > Gammaproteobacteria > Pseudomonadales > Azotimanducaceae > VXNE01. Next base: position 2,534 of record CAZFGB010000043.1, read on the forward strand.
ATGAACAGGGGTTTGTGGTGAATCCGACCGTTGCCGAATCCACCCAGCCGAGCTTGAACGACGCGGCCCTGGCAATGGTCAAGGCGTTTCGATACGCCCCCCGGTTCATAGATGGCAATCCGGTAGCGACAGCGGGGATCGAACACACCGAGGATTTCTCCTTCGGTTCGTCGGCAACCGGCTTGGCAAGACCAGACTTTCAAAGGCCTCCCATCCCCGGGTTCAAGAACATCGACTTCAATGACATGTCGGAGTGTACGAAACCGGTTCCCGATGAACGCGTGTGCGGGTTCATGATGCCCGGAGTGAAATGACCGGGCCGGCACCCACGACAAAGGCTCACTGGATCTCCCCGTCCATCCTCGCGGCGGATTTCGCGCGCCTCGGCGAAGAGGTTGCCAACGTGCTCGACGCCGGTGCCGACACGGTGCACTTCGACGTGATGGACAACCACTACGTGCCGAACCTGAGCGTGGGCGCATCGGTACTGCGCGCCCTGCGCGGCTACGGCGTCACGGCCACCGTGGACGACTGACCCGCGAGGCTTTTCGCGGAACCTAGTCCCACGTCGGCCCTTGCGCCCGGTTGGGAGCGGTTCGCAGGCTTACGGCCTGAATGGGCAAATGCCCAGCGGCCAGAAGGCCGTGGTCCCACGGAAATTTCCTCCCGAAACGGTCGATTCAAGCGATTTTATCAGGGTCCGGTCTGCTATGCTTGCTGAGCAATCGCGTCGGTTCAACAAAGCCATGGATCGGTGGGCGGAACGTGCCCCGCGTGGGGGTGAGTCTCGCTGTAAGCCACCTCCGACTCTCGAAGCTGCAGGACGATGAGCACGGCACCCACAAGCCCCCTGCGGAAGTTCCAGGACTTGCTGCGCGAGTTGTTTCAGTTCGACTGCGCCGATCTCGACTTCGGCATCTACCGGATCATGAACCACAAGCGCGATGTCGTGGAAGAATTCATCGCCGTCAAGCTGCCGGAGTCCATCGATGCCGAATTGGGGCGCGGAATGCTCGCGCACCAAGCCGAGGCAAACGCGGCGCTGCAGGAAGCACGCCAGCAACTCGTGGAGTCGCTGGGGGCCGACGCGATCAACCCGGCCGGCGACGTCCAGCCGGCGCTTGCCGGAACGCCGGTCGCGAGAACCTATCTCGACGCAAGATCGCGTTCCGGCACCAATCGCAGCCGCGCCGCCCTTGAGTCGGACGTATACAACTGGCTCTACACATTCTTCAGTCGCTACTACCAAGACGGCGACTTCATCTCCAAGCGACGGTATTCGGGCAATCACCGCTACGCCATCCCCTACAACGGCGAAGAGGTTTACCTGCATTGGGCCAATAGCGACCAGTACTACATCAAGACCGAAGAACACTTCCACAGCTACCAATGGAAGTCGCCGACCGGCGTGAGCGTCCGCTTTCACGTGAACGTCGCAGACGTGGAGCAGAACAACGTAAAGAGTGATCGCCGATTTTTCCTGCCGAGCATCACGGAGGCGACGTGGGATGCCTCTGATCGCCGTCTCGACCTGCCATTCGCCTACCGGCCGCTCAGCAAGGCAGAACAGGCCGATTTCGGGTCTAGCGGCCTACAAGAGAAGATCATTGCGCGCACTGTGGCGGAACTGCCGAGGCGGTTTGACCACGCTGACGTCTTGGCCGCGCTCACAAGCGAGCGTCGGCGCGATGCCGACAGCGATCCGATGACCCATCTCGAACACCACCTGCGCCAATACACGCGGCGCAACGACTCCGACTTTTTCATCCACAAGGATATCCGAGGGTTCCTTTCTCGCGAGTTGGACTTTTTCCTCAAAAACGAAGTCCTGAACCTGGACGATCTGGCCGACGCCGGCGAACCGGCTACTGAAGGCTGGTTTCAGTTGCTGCGGCTCGTCAAGCTGATCGGCGGGCAGATCATCGACTTCCTCGCCCAGATCGAAGGGTTCCAGAAGACGCTGTGGGAGAAACGGAAGTTCGTGTGGGAAACGAACTATTGCATTGCGGTGCGCTGCGTTCCAACGGAGTTCCATGCCGAAATTGCCGCCAACGAGCCGCAATGGGAGGAATGGCGAGCACTGGCACTCGTCAATGACTCCGGCGACACGCTTTTTGACTCCTGCGAAACACGGGACGAGCGGATCGCATACCTCAAGATGAACGGCACGCTGATGGTGGATACCGCGCATTTCGATGTGGATTTCACCGATCGGCTACTGGCATCGCTACACAACTTGGACGGGTTGATGGACGGCTTGGTCATCGACTCCGAAAACTCGCAGGCGCTCAGATTCCTGCGGGGACGGTACGAACACGAAATCCAGAGCGTCTACATCGACCCGCCTTACAACACGGACGCGTCGGCCATCCTGTACAAGAACGGCTACAAGAACTCTAGCTGGTTGTCCCTGATGTCGGATGGCCTCGCATCATCGCGGACGCTGCTCAAATCCAGCGGTGTCGTCTGCTGCGCCATCGACGACGAGGAAGGTTGGCGACTGCGGTCGCTCATGCAAGCGACGTTCGACCGCGAACTCGGTGTTGTCGCGGTGCGGTCGAATCCTGCTGGACGCAAGTCGCGCGGTCAGTTTTCTCCCGCGCATGAGTACGCATTCTTCTTCGGCGCCGCCGAGTCAGCTCCCGGATCTCTCCGGAAAACAAAGAAGGAACTGGATCGTTATCCGTTCGAAGACGAGCGGGGTCGTTTCGCTTGGAACAACCTGATCCGGCACGGATCGAACGATCGCCGAGAAGACAGGCCGAAGATGTTCTTTCCTATCTATGTGCATCGGACTGGCAGCTTACGTGTCCCCGATATGGATTGGGACGACGATGGTGCGGAGTATCGCATCAAAGGCAATCCAACGACCGACGAAGTTGCAGTGTGGCCGATCCGGTTTCAGGATGGTGAGAAGCTGGAAAAGAACTGGCACCGGGGTCCTGAACGCGTTTCGCGCACGCTAGATCAATACCGTGTCCGGCGCGCCGAAGCCTCGGGGCGAATCGAGATTGATTTCAAGATCTATCTCGATACTCAATCCATGCCCAGGACATGGTGGGATGACTCACGGTACGCGTCCGCCAACCTCGGCGCGAGAGCCATGAAGGACCTCTTCGGCGACAGAATCTTCGACTTTCCCAAAGCCGTCGATCTCGTGGCGGACTGCCTGCGTGCGGCAGCATGCGACGAAGGGGCGACCGCCTTGGACTATTTTGCAGGCTCCGGCACAACGGGCCACGCCGTGGTCAACATGAACCGCGACGACGGCGGCCAGCGGAAGTTCATCTTGATCGAGATGGGTCGGCATTTCGATACGGTAATGCTTCCGCGCCTGAAGAAGATAACGTTCTGCCCGGATTGGAACGATGGCCGACCTAGCCGCGCCATCACCGCGCAGGAAGCTGATCGCTCTCCCCGTCTCATCAAATATGTGCGCCTGGAGTCCTACGAGGATGCCCTCGACAGCATTGAATTCGACGAGCGGGCGGGCCAACTTAAGCTCGAAAACAGTATCGATGGCTATCTGCTGAAGTACATGTTGAAGTGGGAGACCAAGGACAGCGAAACGCTGCTCAATCCCGCAAAGTTGGCAAACCCGTTCGACTACCGTCTGCGAGTCCACGCGAACGGCGATACGGTTGATCGACCCGTCGACTTGGCCGAGACCTTCAACTACCTGCTCGGCTTGGAAGTCAAGACGCGAAAGGTATACATCGACGAGGATCGCCGCTACCTCGTGTTTCGCGGGGAGACAAGGGAGGAACCGGGTCGCGCGACGGTCGTCATCTGGCGTAACACGGCCGAGTGGACGGAGGCGGACCTGAAACGCGACAAGGCATTCGTGGCCGACTGCAGGATCATGGCGGATGCGGACACGGTGTACGCGAATGGCTTGTGCGCCATCGTTGGCGCCCGGCCTATCGAACCGCTGTTCAAGGAACGGATGTTCGCGGACGTCCGGGAACGCGCTTAGGCACCCGGCCATGGCGCGGCGCGCACGCATGAAAGTCAGTCCCGCTGCGCAGGTAGCAGCCCTTGAGCAGCGTATGACATTGCTGGGGTGGCTGCATCAGCGGCTCGGTTACATCAATACGCGCACACTTCTGGCGGATTTGCGCGTTGTGGACGAAGGTTTCGACGCCGACGGTCGGAGCCACGCGTTTGCGCGGATAGCCTCGCGCGCAAGCATGCTCGACGGCATTACGATCGCGGACATTGAACGTTACGACAGGAACGTCTGGGCGGCGCTGTCCGCGATGAACCGGGCCCGGTCGGTGCCTGTCACGCTGCGCTACTTTCAGTACCTGGCCGCACTGTACACCGAGATATTCCTCGATCAGCGATTCAATTCACCCGACGCGTTCGTGGCCTCCCTAAACGCATACGTCCGGGACCGCAATCTCCGCCGCAGCCCGTCTGAGCCCCAATTCGCGCAGTTCACTGAATCCGATCTCGACAAGCTGGCTTTCTGGATGGCGACGGGGAGCGGCAAGACGCTGTTGCTGCACCTGAACTACCGGCAGTTCCTGCACTACAGCAAGAGCGTGCCGGACAACATCGTCCTGATCACACCCAACGAGGGGTTGAGCGATCAGCATATGGAAGAGCTCCTGGCATCCAACATCCCGTGTCGGCGGTTCGAACTTGACAATGGTGGTCTGGTCGATCCCCACACCGTCAACGTGACCGAAATCACCAAGCTGGTTGTTGAAAAGCGCGGCGAGGGCTTGAGTGTGCCCGTGGACGCCTTCGAAGGCCGCAACTTGATCTTCGTCGACGAGGGCCACAAGGGTTCGGGCGGGGATGTGTGGCGTGAGGTGCGGGACGCCATTGGTGCGACCGGATTCACGTTCGAGTACAGCGCGACGTTCGGCCAGGCGCTCACGGCGGCGCGCAACGACGCCCTTACAGCGGAATACGGCAGGGTGATCGCTTTCGACTATTCCTACCGCCACTTCTACAACGACGGGCACGGCAAGGACTTCAACATCCTCAATCTGCTGCAAGACCCCGGCGAGCACACCGACACGCTCCTGCTCGCCAACTTGCTGGCATTCCACGAGCAGCACATCGTATTCAGGAACAACGCCGACTTGGTGCGTCGCTACAACCTGGAACAGCCGCTGTGGGCGCTTGTGGGCGCCAGCGTCAATGCCGTCTATTCCGAGAATCGGCACAAGCGTAGTGACGTCCTGACGGCAATCCGGTTCCTCCATCGGTTGTTGACAGATCGGGATTGGGCCGAGAAGACCATCGGAGCGCTGCTTCAGGGCCAATCTGGCTTCTCCGGTGCCCAGGGCGATTTGCTGGAGGGTAAGTTCGGCTACTTGCACTCGGAGACGCCAGCGTCCATCTACTCGGATATGCTGCGCCATACTCTGCACGCGCCCGCGGGCGGTGGCCTGCGCCTGTGCGACATCACCCATGCGGACGGGGAACTCGGCCTGAAGGTGGCCGGGGCGGAAGACTATTTTGGACTGATCTACATCGGCGACACGACGGCTTTCAAGAAACTTGTCGTTGCGGACGATTGCGGCATCGTCATCGAATCCGATGCCCTGTCGGGGTCGCTTTTCAACGGAATTAACCGCCCGGACACGACCATAGAGATCCTGATCGGCGCACGAAAATTCATGGAAGGCTGGAACTCGTGGCGCGTCTCCAACATGGGGCTCCTGAACATCGGCAGAAGCGAGGGCGCGCAGATAATCCAAATGTTCGGCCGAGGCGTCCGGCTTCGCGGTCTCGACTTGACGCTCAAGCGCAGTTCGGCCCTGCCGGGAAATCATCCTGCGTCCGTCAAGGTGCTGGAGGTGCTCAATATCTTTGCGCTGCGCGCCAACTACATGAGCAAGTTCCGCGAATACCTGGAGCGCGAAGGGGTGGTGGCCGAATCAACGTTGGATTTGCACTTGCCGGTCCGCCCGAATTGGCTCGACAAAAATCTGGTGATTCCGCGGGTCCCTCAGGGAAGCGACTACAAGATCGATGTCGAGTCCGTTCTGATGCCGGATCCGGCAGCAGGACAGGTGACGGTCGACTTGGCTGGACGCGCTCAGACGATCGCCAGCGGCTCATCCATCGATGTTGAGGATGCAACGTCCGGCACAGTCGGCAAGTTTCCGCCGGAAGTGCTCGATCTCGTGGACTGGAATGCTGCTTATCTGGACGTGGCGAAGCATGTGGACTCGCGGGGCTTCGACAATCTAGCCGTCGCCCCGGGCGGGTTGCGGGCCATTTTGGAGGATCCGAACACCTACAGGCTTGTCGCCGAGACGCGCGTGACGGCACCTACATCGCTCGCGGATGTGGCAAACCTCCAGCAGGCCGTCGTCGCAACTCTGCGGAAGTACGTGGATCGGCTGTATCGCCGCCGAAAGATGCGTTGGGAGTCCGGTCATATGCGGTACGTGCGTCTCGACGAGCACGATGAGAACCTTTCATTCAATTCGGAAATCGGGGATCGGGCGGGAAAGTACGTCATCCGTGCGCCCCGACAACAGACCCAGTTCATTGAGGAAGTGCGGCAGCTCGCGACCAGCGATGAGCTATACGACGGCGATTCGGGCGAGCCGCGACGAGTCCACTTCGATCAGCACGTCTACCAGCCGCTGCTGCTCGAGCGTCAGGGCGGCTTGGGGCGCGAAGATATCGTTGTTGCACCGCCGGGTCTGAACGCGAGCGAACAGGGATTCGTCGAGGACATCAGGAGCTATTGGGCGGAGATGCGATCAAATGCGACGCGCGACCAGCACGATGTATATCTGTTGAGGAACTTATCGCGAGGCAAAGGCGTCGGTTTCTTCGAGGAGAGCGGTTTCTACCCGGACTTCATCCTCTGGATCAAGGAAGATCGCGCACAGAGAATCGTCTTCGTTGAGCCGCACGGGATGATGCACGCTCCGGCCTACGCGGAGGACAGCAAGGCCCGACTGCACGAGAGACTGCCAAGGATTGCCCGAACAATCCCCGTGCCGCCGTACGTTTCCAGCGTGACATTAGACGCGTTTATCGTGTCCGAAACACCGTTTGACGAACTGCGCCCGCGCTACGACGATGGCTCGTGGACGCGCGCCCAATTCGCCGAGAAACACATCCTGTTTCGCGAGCCGGATCATGCCTATGTCGGCGCGATTCTCGGCGCGTGATATGGGACGACGATGTTCGCTGACTTGGAGTTGAGAGCTCGCGCGGGGCACCCATGACGGACGCTTACTGGATATCCCCGTCCATTCTCGCGGCGGATTTCGCGCGCCTCGGCGAAGAGGTTGCCAACGTGCTCGACGCCGGTGCCGACACGGTGCACTTCGACGTGATGGACAACCACTACGTGCCGAACCTGAGCGTGGGCGCATCAGTGCTGCGCGCCCTGCGCGGCTACGGCGTCACGGCCACCGTTGACGTACACCTGATGGTCCAGCCCGTGGACCGCATCATCGGCGACTTCATCGATGCGGGCGCGGACTACATCACGTTCCACCCGGACGCGACGATGAGTGTCCGCGACTCGATCGAACTGATCCACGGGAGCGGCGCCAAGGCCGGCCTGGCTCTCAGTCCCGGAGTTCCCGCGTCGAAACTCCAACCGGTTCTCGATGACCTGGACCTGGTATTGGTGATGTCGGTGGTTCCCGGTTTCGGAGGACAGTCCTTCATGCCGGAAAGCCTCGATACCGTACGCGCGGTTCGCCGCCGGCTGGACCAACTGGGGAGCGGGGCTCGCCTCGAAATAGACGGCGGCATCAACGTCGACAATGTCGGCGCCGCCGCCCGCGCCGGCGCGGACATGTTCGTCGCCGGCACCGCGATATTCGGTACCGAGGACTACGCGAAGACCATTCGGT